>CAZEDA010000690.1:0-1901 GCA_964510915.1 uncultured Rhodocyclaceae bacterium
CGCTCGAAGCCATCGCCGCGCGCCATGGCGCGGAGATCAAGGTGGTCGAGGTGCCGCCCGGTCCGCCGGTGCTCTCGCCTATCGTCGCCGAGATCTACGGCCCCGACTTCGCGGGACAGGCCGCGGTCGCGAAGCGGGTGCGTGCGGCGTTTGCCTCCACCCCGGATATCGTCGCCATCGACGACACGGTGGACGATACCGCGCCCAAGCTCGTCGTGCGCATCCAGCAGAACAAGGCGGCGCTTGCTGGCGTCGCACCGCGCGACGTCGTCGAGACCATGCGCATGGGGCTCGCCGGCGAGTACGCGACGCCGCTGCACAGCGAGTCGGCCAAGTTCGAGATTCCGGTACGCATCGCGCTGCGGCCGGAACGGCAGAGCAGCGTCGAAGAGCTTCTGGCGCTCACCGTGCGCTCGCGCTCGGGCGAACTCGTGCCGCTGTCCGAACTCGTCGACGTCGTTCCGGTGGATCGCGAGCAGACCATCCATCACAAGGATCTGCAGCCCGTCGTCTATGTGCTGGGGGACATGGCGGGCCGCCTCGACAGTCCGCTCTACGGGATGTTCGCGATCCGGTCGAAGATCGCCGGCATGGCGCTGCCCGAGGGCGGCACGCTCGGCGAAGCCTTCATCGGGGCGCCGGAGGATCGCTACTCGGGCTACCGCGTGAAGTGGGACGGGGAATGGAAGGTCACGTACGAGACGTTCCGCGACATGGGGCTCGCCTACGGCGTGGGCCTTGTGCTCATCTACCTGCTGGTGGTGGCGCAGTTCGGCTCGTACGGCGTGCCGCTGGTGATCATGGCGCCGATTCCGCTCACCATCATCGGCGTGATGCCAGGCCACGCGATCATGGGCGCCCAGTTCACCGCGACGTCGATGATCGGAATGATCGCGCTCGCCGGGATCATCGTGCGCAATTCCATCCTGCTGGTCGACTTCGTCAATCTTCAGGTGGGCGAGGGCGTGCCGCTGCAGGAGGCCGTGATCCGCGCAGCTGCGGCGCGAGCCAAGCCGATCGTGCTCACGGGGCTCGCCGCGATGCTCGGCGCGCTCTTCATCCTGGATGACCCCATCTTCAACGGGCTCGCGATCACGCTGCTCTTCGGCATCGCGGTGTCGACCCTGCTCACGCTGGTGGTGATCCCGGTGCTCTACTACGCGACGTCCTGGAAGCGGGTTGCGTGACCTGGGTCACATCCCCGGGCGGCAGCGGGGCCTACCATGAGTTCATGGGTCGCGCTTCGCGGCCGCCAATACTCAGGAGAGATCGCATGACCATCAATCGCATCGTTCGCATCGTGGCCGGGTTCTTCGTGCTGCTGTCCCTGGCGCTTGGCGTCGAAGCCAGCCCGCTCTTCGTGAACGCGAACTGGCTCTGGTTCACGACCTTCGTCGGCTTCAATCTGCTGCAGAGCGGCTTCACGACGTTCTGCCCCCTCGAGATCGTGCTGCGCAAGCTGGGCATCGGGCAGCCGGACGGGCGCGTGACGGCCTGACCGGTTCGGCCTGATGGCAGGGAGTGCAGGGAGGTAGAAGACGGGTGGCGCGGGAGCGCCACCCGGCAGGTCAGCAGGGGCGGTGGCCGACCAGGTGCTTCAGGCGGGGGATGTCGATGATCCGGACGTGCTTCTGCTGCACGCTGATCAGCCCTTCGTCCTGGAACTTGGAGAACACCCGGCTCACGGTCTCCAGCTTGAGTCCCAGGTAGCTGCCGATCTCCTCGCGGGTCATCCGCAGGTAGAACTCCGACGGCGAGTAGCCCCGGGCCACGAAGCGCTGGGAGAGATTCACCAGAAACGCCGCCAGCCGTTCTTCGGCGCGCATGCTGCCAAGCAGCATCATCACACCGTGGTCGCGGACGATCTCGCGGCTCATCACCTTGTGGAAGTGGCTCTGGAG
>CAZEDA010000691.1:0-1897 GCA_964510915.1 uncultured Rhodocyclaceae bacterium
GGCGTGCAGGAGAGGCACTTCTGGCTCGCGGAGTAGACCGCGTCGACGCCCCACTCGTCGATCAGGACCGGAACACCGCTGAGCGAGGTGACCGCATCCATGATGGTGAGCGCGCCGTAGCGGTGAGCGACTTCGACGATGGTCTTGGCGTCCGACAGGCAGCCCGTCGACGTTTCGGCGTGGACGAAGGCAACGATCTTGGTGTCGGGATTGGCCTTGAGCGTGTCCTCGAGGCGCTGCGGATCGACAGGCGTGCCCCACTCGTGCTCGATGACCACCGGCACACCGCCACAGCGGATGACGTTCTCGAGCATGCGGCCGCCGAACACGCCGTTGATGCACACGATGACCTTCGTGCCGGGCGCCACCATGTTGACGAAGCAGTACTCCATGCCGACGGAACCGGGACCGGACACGGGGAACGTGAGCGCGTTCTTCGTCTGGTAGACGTAGCGCAGCAGGCTCTTCAGTTCTTCCATCATTTCCACGAACACCGGATCCAGGTAGCCGATCGCGGGCTGGCTCATGGTGGTGAGCACGCGGGGGTGGATCTCCGTGGGACCGGGACCCATCAGCGTGCGCTGCGGCGGATGGAAAGACCGGATGCGCTTGGTCGGTGCGTAAGGGTTCATGTTGTCGCTCCCAGCTAGTGAGGTTCCGTGAAAGATTTCATCTTCGCCGCGGGACTTCACCCGGACCGGCCGCCTTTGATTGGCTTCGTTGAGAATTTCCACCGCTTCGATCTGCCCTTCCGTGATGGCCTCGACCTCCATGGCCCAGCGCGCCGGAACGTACCCGGACTTGACCCAGTGGCTGACGACGGCCCGGTCGAGCTTGAGCCGACGCGCGACCTCGGCCTGGCTTCCGAACAATGTGACGAGACGCTCCGCGCAGTTCATGGAAAACCGATGAGAAGTGGACTGACCGAACTCTGCCTTATCAAATTTAGTTTGACAAGGTGACGACAGCAAAACGTGGTGCACGCGACCGGGGTCGCTGCGTCGGTCCGGACTTCGAAGTCCACAGGGGGTCGGCGACAGGAATCAGGCCGGGCAGCAATCCCGGCGAAAGCGGTCGCTTACATCCGGCAACGGCACCAGGCTAGCCGGCGTGTACGACCTTGAACGGAAAGGGGTTGGCTTCGGGAAGATCGGGGGAGTCGAAGGCGACATCGCCGTCGGGATCCGGCTCGCCGGTGGGGACCAGTCCGGCAAAGTCGTACAGCCGGTCGTCGGCCAGGTGGGAGGGCACGACATTGCGCAGACTTCGGCACATGGTCTCGATCCGCCCGGGGAAGCGCTTGTCCCACTCGGCCAGCATCAGCTTGATCTGCTTGCGCTGGAGATTCTCCTGCGACCCGCACAGGTCGCACGGGATGATGGGGAATTCCTTGAGACTGGCGTAGGCGGCGAGATCCTTCTCGGCGCAGTAGGCGAGCGGCCGGATGACCACGTGGCGACCGTCGTCCGACACCAGCTTCGGCGGCATTCCCTTCAGTTTGCCCCCGTGGAACATGTTGAGGAACAGCGTCTCCAGCATGTCTTCCCGGTGGTGCCCCAGGGCGATCTTCGTGGCGCCGAGTTCCGAGGCAACGCGGTAGATGACGCCCCGCCTCAACCGGGAGCACAACGAGCACATCGTCTTGCCCTCGGGGATCACCCGCTTCACGATCGAGTAGGTGTCCTGCCGCTCGATATGGAAGGGCACACCCCGGGCAGTCAGGTAGTTGGGCAGGATGTCTGCCGGATAACCGGGATGCGCCTGGTCCAGATGCATCGCGATCAGCTCGAAGGAAACCGGGGCGCGCTCCTGCAGGGAAATCAGCACGTCCAGCAGACCGTAGCTGTCCTTGCCGCCGGACAGGCACACCATCACCTTGTCGCCCGGCTCGATCATG
>CAZEDA010000692.1:0-1886 GCA_964510915.1 uncultured Rhodocyclaceae bacterium
CTGCGCAAGCCGCAGCAGGCCGAAGTAGTTGACGTCCATCTCGGCGCGCGCGGCTTCCGTCCCGCGACGAGCGGAGATGCCGAAGGGGCGATGCACCTCCGCGTTGTTCACGAGGATGTCCACCTTGCCGCCGAGCTCTCCCGCGAGTTGCATCACGCTGCGCTCGTCCGTGAGATCGAGCGGCACGCGGGTCACGCACGGCAGGTCGGCCAGCGCTTCGAGCCCCGGGGACTTCTTCCACGGCTCGGCCTCGCCCACCCAGACGAGGTCGGCACCTGCCTTCGCCAGCGCGCGGACGAGCGCCTGGCCGACGGCCGTCTTGCCGTCCGTGACGAGCACCTTGCGGTGCCTCGGGTCGCAGGTCATCTCGCGCAGTTGCGGGTCGTCGGCCATGTGGGGTGTCTCCTCGGCAGGAAAGGCGATCAGCACGGCCTGCCCCGCGCGATCGAGGCGGGCGCCGACCCGCACCGGGCACGGTGCGGCAGGCACGTCGCCATGCAGATGAACCATCAGCGTCGGCCCGCTGGCGAGTTGCACCAGGCCCAGACGCCACGGCAGTCGTTCGCGGAAGAACAGATCGTTGCTGTGATGCAGGCGCGTTTCGGACAGCAGCTGGCCTTCGCCGCTCTCGGGGCTCCAGCGCAGGGCGATCGACAGGCACTGGTGGCAGCTTTCGCGGGGCGGATACTGGACCGCGCCGCAATCGTCGCAGGACTGCAGTTCGAAGCGGCCGACGGCGGCTGCGGCCGTGAGCCCCAGTGCGACGCGGCTTCGCGTCCAGGGCGGCAGCGTCGGCACGCGCGTGCGCAGGATCGGATTCTTCTTCGGCGGTCGCATGAACGGCATCGTCATGACGCGGCTCCCAGCACGACGGCGCCGGTGCACAGGCAGCGGTCGTACGTCACCATGCCGAAGCCGCTCACCAGACCGAAGCGGGCATCCTCCACGGCGCGCTCACCGGCCGCCCCCGTGAGCTGGCGGATCGCCTCGACCATGCCGAGGAATCCGCCCGACGCGCCGGCCTGCCCGGCGGAGAGCTGTCCGCCAGAGGTGTTGCTCGGAAAGCTCCCGTCGTGCGTGAAGGTGTGGCGGCGCACGAAGGCCGCTGCCTCGCCCTTCTCGCAGAAGCCGAGATCCTCCAGCTGGATCATCACGATCACCGGGTAGTCGTCGTAGGTCTGCACGAAGTCCATGTCGCCCGGGCCGACGCCGGCCTGCGCGTAGAGGTCGTCCCGGTCGAGCAGCCAGCCGCCGCGGAACATGATCGGGTCGTCGGCGAAGGCGTTGTGCCGTTCGATCGCGCCGAGCACGCGGGCGTACGGAATGCCAGCGGCGCGGGCTCGGTCCTCGGTCATCACGAGGAAGGCATCGGCGCCCGCACAGGGCATCACGCAGTCGAAGAGATGGATGGGGTCCGCGATCACGCGGGCGCCCAGGTACTCGTCGAGGGTCAGCGGCTTGCGGAACATCGCGTGCGGAAAGCGCAGCGCATTGGCGCGCTGGGCGACGCAGAGCTTGCCGAAGTCCTCCCGCGTGGCGCCGAACTCGCGCATGTAGTGCGAAGTGATGAAGGCGAACATCGCGTTGGGGCCGCCCGAGCCGTACGGATAGGTGGCGTCCTGCGCGAACTGGCTGAAGCTCCCCAGCATGAGGCGGAAGGAGTCCACGCGGTTGGTGTCGCCCGCGAGACAGGCCACGACGTCGGCGTCGCCGCTCTGCACGGCACGCGCCGCCCGCCGCAGGGCGACTACGCCGGAGGCACCGCCCATGGGGATGTGGTCCAGCCAGCGGGGCGACACGCCCAGATGCTGCGTCATGCCGACGGCGGTGTCGGGCGCGAGCGAGAAGCTCGACACCGTGAGGCCGTCGATGGCTTCCTTCACGAG
>CAZEDA010000693.1:0-1885 GCA_964510915.1 uncultured Rhodocyclaceae bacterium
CGTTCCTCTTCAAGGCGCTTGACGATCACGCGATCGTGCAACGGACGGATTTTCATGGAGCCATCTCCTTTGAATACAGACGGTTGGGAAGTGGTG
This sequence comes from uncultured Rhodocyclaceae bacterium, assembly GCA_964510915.1. Classification (GTDB taxonomy): domain Bacteria; phylum Pseudomonadota; class Gammaproteobacteria; order Burkholderiales. The sequence continues at coordinate 97 of CAZEDA010000693.1, forward strand.
AGGTAAGTTGTTAGCACTCAACCTGCTAGGCTGCTAATTATCGGGGTGAAGCGCGCGAGCCGCAAGAGGCGCGGCCCGACTTCGGGCAAATAAAGGGCGGGCGGAGCGATGGCGGGCCGGCGCCTGCCCGGGGGACGGCGCGGACCGAATCGCCTGATCGGGGAGGCATGCGGGATGCGTAGCCTCCGCTATACTCGCGCCTTTCCCATCCGACCGGTGGCTCCAACGCTCAGGCTGCGTCCGGGACCGGCATCCGCATGAAAGTCCACGAATATCAGGCCAAGGAAATCCTCCGTTCCTTCGGAGTCCGCACCCCGAAGGGCATCCCGTGTTTCAGCGTCGACGAAGCCGTCAAGGCGGCGGCCACCCTCGGCGGCAAGGTCTGGGTCGTGAAGGCCCAGATCCACGCCGGCGGCCGCGGCAAGGGCGGCGGCGTGAAGGTCGCCAAGTCGGCGGACGAAGTCCGCGACTGGGCCGGCAAGATCCTGGGCATGCAGCTCATCACGCACCAGACGGGGCCCCAGGGGCAGAAAGTCCGGCGCCTGCTGGTCGAGGAAGGCGCGGATATCCGGAAGGAGCTCTACATCGGTCTCGTCGTGGACCGGGGCACCCAGAAGGTGTGTCTGATGGCCTCCAGCGAAGGCGGGATGGACATCGAAGAGGTCGCCGCCCACACGCCGGAGAAGATCCACAAGGTCTATGTGGATCCGGTGGCCGGCCTGACCGACGCCGAGGCGGACGACGTGTCCCGCAAGATCGGCATTCCCGACGCCTCGCTGCCCCAGGCGCGGGCGATGCTTCAGGCGCTCTATCGCGGCTTCTGGGAGACGGACGCCTCGCTCGCGGAAATCAACCCGCTGATCCTCACCGGCGACGGCCAGGTCCTCGCGCTCGACGCCAAGATGAACTTCGACTCCAACGCGCTCCATCGCCACCCCGACATCGTCGCGATGCGCGATCTGGACGAGGAGGACCCCGCCGAGATCGAGGCCTCGAAGTTCGATCTCTCCTATATCTCGCTCGATGGCGACATCGGCTGTCTCGTGAACGGCGCCGGACTCGCCATGGCCACCATGGACACCATCAAGCTCTACGGCGCGAGCCCCGCCAACTTCCTCGATGTGGGGGGCGGCGCGACGGCCGAAAAGGTGACCGAGGCCTTCAAGATCATGCTGCGCAATCCGAACCTCCGCGCGATCCTGGTGAACATCTTCGGCGGCATCATGAAGTGCGACACCATCGCCCAGGGTGTGGTGGCTGCAGCGCGGGAGGTCAAGCTGTCGGTGCCGCTGGTGGTCCGCATGAAGGGCACCAACGAGGACCTGGGCAAGAAGATCCTCGCGGATTCCGGTCTTCCCATCATCACGGCCAACAACATGGCCGAGGCGGCGGAGCGGGTCGTGGCCGCTTCGCGCACCCACTGACGAGCCGGTACCCCGGCGCGAACACCAGGATTCCGCATGGCCATTCTCATCGACAAGAACACCCGCGTGATCACGCAGGGCATCACCGGCAAGACCGGGCAGTTCCACACGCGCATGTGCCGCGACTACGCCAACGGCAAGGCGTGCTTCGTGGCGGGTGTGCACCCGACCAAGGCGGGTCAGGACTTCGAGGGGATTCCGATCTTCGCGTCCGTGGCCGACGCCAAGCGCCAGACGGGCGCGACGGCTTCGGTCATCTACGTGCCGCCGCCCGGTGCGGCAGCGGCGATCTGGGAAGCGGTGGAAGCCGACCTCGATCTCGTCATCTGCATCACCGAAGGCATTCCGGTGCGCGACATGATCGA
>CAZEDA010000694.1:0-1884 GCA_964510915.1 uncultured Rhodocyclaceae bacterium
CAGCACGACTACTACATGACCCTCGCGGAGGCCAACCGCATCTCGATGGTGCCGGTGGCGCCCAACCGGGGACTGATCCTCGACCGCAACGGCGTGGTGCTGGCGCACAACTACTCCGCCTACACGCTGGAGATCTCCCCCAAGGAGGCGGGCCCGCTCGACACCCTGCTGGACGAACTGGGGCGTGTGGTGGACATCGCCCCGCGGGACCGCAAGCGCTTCCGCAAGCTGCTGGAGGAGCACCGCGAACTCGACAACGTGCCCATCCGCACCCGTCTCACCGACGAGGAGGTCGCGCGGTTCTCGGTGAACCGCTACCGCTTTCCGGGGGTGCAGATCAATGCGCGCCTGTTCCGCCACTACCCGAACGGCGAACTCGCCTCCCACGTGATCGGCTACATCGGCCGCATCAGCGAGAAGGAACTCGCCGAGCTGGAACGGCGCGGTGTCGCGTCCAACTACCGGGGCGCCGACTACATCGGCAAGACCGGCCTGGAAGGGCGGTACGAGGCGGAGCTGCACGGCATCGCCGGCGTGGAGGAAGTCGAGACGGACGCCGGCGGTCGCGCTGTCCGCACGCTGCGGACGACGCCGCCGCTCGCAGGCAACAACCTGCACCTTGCCCTGGACCTGCGCACCCAGGACATCGCGGAGAAGGCCTTCGCCGGGCGCCGCGGCGCGCTGGTGGCCATCGAACCCGCGACCGGCGGGGTGATCGCGCTCGTCTCGCGGCCCGGCTACGACCCGAACCTGTTCGTGGAAGGCATCGATCCGCAGAACTGGGACACGCTCAACACGTCGGCCGACAAGCCGCTCAACAACCGTGCGCTTCAAGGTGTCTACCCGCCCGGGTCGACGTTCAAGCCCTTCATGGCGCTCGCCGGTCTCGAACTGGGCAAGCGCCGGCCCGACTATGCGATCTCCGATCCCGGCTACTTCGTGCTGCCCGGCGTGAACCGCCCGTGGCGGGACTGGAAGAAGGGCGGGCACGGCACGGTCGACCTGCACAAGTCCATCGTGATCTCCTGCGACACGTACTACTACGGACTCGCGCAGGAGCTCGGCATCGACAACATCTACCGGTTCATCGGCCAGTTCGGCCTGGGCAAGCCCACCGGCATCGACATCTCCGGCGAGAGCAACGGCGTGCTGCCCTCGCCCGAATGGAAGATGCGCCGCTTCAAGCAGAAGTGGTACGGCGGCGACACGATCTCCGTGGGCATCGGCCAGGGGTACAACCTCACCACGCCGATCCAGCTCGCCTTCGCCACCGCCATCCTGGCGAACCACGGCATCGTCTACCGGCCGCACCTGGTGCGTCAGGTGGAAGACCTGCAGACCAGCGAGCGCCGGACGATCGAGGCGCAGCCGTATTCGTCGTTCAGTCTCACCGACGAGAACATCCAGCGCGTGCGCAACGCCATGGTCGACGTGAACAAGCCCGGCGGTACCGCCGGGCAGGCGTTCCGCGGCGCCGAGTACTCGGTCGCCGGCAAGACCGGGACAGCGCAGGTCGTCGGCATGAAGCAGGGCGAGAAGTACGACGAGTCGAAGATCTCCGAGCGCTTCCGTGACCACGCGCTCTACATTGCCTATGCCCCGGCCGAGAATCCCAAGCTCGCGCTGGCGATCCTGGTGGAGAACGGCGGCCACGGCGGCTCGGCGGCGGCGCCGATCGCGCGGCAGGTGTTCGACTACTTCCTGACCGGCAAGGAACCGGCCCCGCCGAAGCCGCAGGAGGAAGTGCCCGAGGAGCCCGAGCATGATTAACAAGTTCTTCGGTTTCTTCGTCCGCCACATGGACCCGTTCCTCATCACGGTGGTGGCCGTGCTGCTGTCCATCGGGATGGTGGTGCTCTACAGCGCGTCGGGGCAGAACTTCTC
>CAZEDA010000695.1:0-1873 GCA_964510915.1 uncultured Rhodocyclaceae bacterium
CGGGCGCGAGCGAGAAGCTCGACACCGTGAGGCCGTCGATGGCTTCCTTCACGAGGCCGGATCCGCGCAGCAGCCCGTCGAGCGCCTGCGCGAGAAACCAGTGCGGCCCGTGCGTGGAATAACGGACGTAGGGAACGGTGACCGGGGTGGTGACGACGATGCCGTGATAGTCGCGACGGCTCACGCCGGTCTCCGCTTCAGGGCGCGGGTATCCACCGTGCACGGCGTGCCCGGCAGCGTGGCGGCAAGCTGCTTCAGTTCGCCGCGCTGGATCTTCTGCGAGGCGGTGAGCGGCAACGCCTCGACGAATGCGACGTAGCCCGGCGCCTTGAAGTACGCGAGCTGAGCGAGGCAGTGCTGCACGATGTCGGCGGCGAGGGCTTCGCGGCATTCGGCCGCCACGATCGCGTTCGGCACGACACACGCCAGGACTTCATCGCCGCGTACCGGGTCGGGCACCGCGGCGACCGCCACCTGGGCGACCACGGGGTGCTGGCGCAGAACGGATTCCACTTCCACCGCAGCGATGTTCTCGCCGCTGCGCCGGATCACGTTCTTCTTGCGGTCGACGAAATACAGATAGCCCTGTGCATCACTTCGGACGACGTCGCCCGTGTGGAACCATCCGTCGCGCCAGGCGTCGGCGGTGGCTTCGGCATCCTTCAGGTATTCGCGGAAGAAGCCGCGGCGCGGGTCTGGGCCGCTCGCGCGCACGAGCAGCTCGCCGTTGATGTCGGCACCCACGGGGGTGCCTTCGTCGTCCACCAGCAGCACTTCGAGTTCCGCCGGCGCGCGGCCGAAGCAGGCCGTGCCGACGTGGCGCGGCTCTTCGTGGGCGATGACCACGCCGCCCGCGCCTGTCTCGGTCATGGCCCAGGCTTCCACCAGCGGGAAGCCGAATCGCGCTTCGAAGGCGGCGTGCAGCTTGCGGTCGACGCCGGCGCCGAACCCGAAGCGCACGCGGTGTTCACGGTCCGCCGCCGAGGCTTCCGCCCCCATGAGCATCGGCGGCATCACGCCGAGGTAGTGGACGACCGTGGCGCGCGATTCCCGCACCGAAGCCCACCACGAGCGCGGATGGAAGCGGTCCAGCGGCACCACACAGCCGCCGCTCATCAGCATCACCATCGTGGAGAACGCCATGGCGTTCATGTGGTGCATGGGCAGCGGTGTGACGAGGACATCCTCGCCCGGACGAATCGCGCACAGGCCGCCGAGGCCCAGGTACCAGGCGCCGGCCTGGAGGTAGTAGCGGTTGGCGAGCACGCAGCCCTTGGGGCGGCCGGTGGTCCCGGAGGTGTACATCAGCGCGCACTCGGCTTCGAGGCCGTCGGGGGCATCGGCGAGTCTCGGGCGGGCCGGTGACGGCATCGGGCCTTCGTGGTCGGCGGTGATCACCGCGAGCGTTGCCCCGATGGCATTTGCCGCCGCCGTAAGGTCCGCCACGCGCTGGGGCAGAACGATGGCGAGCGACATCTCGCTGTGCCCGATGAGGTACTGCAGTTCGGCCGAGCGCAGTTCGGCGCCGATGGGGACGACGGACACGCCGAGCCCGTTGAGCGCCAGCCAGTGCAGGAAGAAGGCGGGACGGTTTTCGAGGAGCAGGCCCGCGCGGTGTCCGGGCCCGTATCCGGCCGCGGCGTAGCGGGTACGCAGCGTCACGACCGCGTCGAGCGCTTCGCCATAGCGCAGATCTCCCGCCGGAATGCCGTAGTGAGCGGCAGTCTCGGGGAGGATGCGCAGGAACGGCCGATCCGCGTGGGCGCGTGCCGTTGCCACGAACGCGTCGTGGACCGTGGCGTGGGGCGGATCGGGGAAGACGGCGGCGGTCATGGGTTTACGGACACGCGGCCCCGGACGGAGTCCGGGCTAC
>CAZEDA010000696.1:0-1868 GCA_964510915.1 uncultured Rhodocyclaceae bacterium
TGCGAGTGATTGCGTCGCGCGAGACTCAGGGACTGACTCAGGCGATCGATCAGGAGCGTGCGATTGGGCAGCCCGGTGAGCGTATCGAAGTACGCCATGCGCCGGATCTGGTCCTCGGCGGTCTTGCGCTGCGTGATGTCGTTGTGGATGCCGATCAGGCGTCGCGTATCGCGCGCCCGCGAATCGACCACCACGCGTCCGCGCGACTGGATCCAGTGCCATTCGCCCGACGCTGTCGCGATGCGGTACTCGATCTCGCCTTCGTCCAGACGGCCTTCCTTCAGGTGCTCGTACCAGCGTTCGAGCGCGTGACGATCGTCGGGATGGGTGATGGAAACGAGGGTCGGTTCGATGGCGGCGGCGGTCAGGATGTCATAGCCGAACAGAGGCAGGAAATGGCCGCTCAGGACGACCTTGTCATTGCCCGCATTCCAGTGCCAGACGCCCTGGCGCGCACTTTCCAGAGCGAGCTTGAGCACCTCGCCGCTCTCGGTGACGTCACGCTCGATCGCAATGAAGCTCTCGATGCTGCCGTCGGCACCGCGGACGGGCTGGACATCGAGTTCGAGGACGTACTGGCGCCCGGACTTGCTGTAATTGAGGATCTGCCGGCGGAAACCGCGGCCGGCGCGCAGGTTCTCGCCGATCTCCCGGACGACGCGCAGGTCGGTGCCGGGGCCCTGCAGGATGCTCCCGGGGCGCTTGCCGATCACTTCTTCGAGGCGGTACTCGGTGAGGCGGGTGAATGCCTGATTCACCCACTCGATGCGGCCGTCGCGGTCCGTGATGATGACGGGATTGTCGGTGTACTGGGCCACCAGCGCGAGCTTGGCGTGGTCCCCTACCTGCGCCGACGTGCCCTGTACCGTCTCGGCCGTCCGTCCCAATGCCCCCGCTCCCGCCATGCCTGTCGCCTCTTCCCATAGCAAATCGTGGCCCGCGCGTCCCCTCGAACATGCGCCGGCCATCCTCTAACGGGTCAAACCTGAAAATCTTCAGTATTGCGAAGCCCTGGACGGGGGCAGGGGCAGCTTCAGGGGCGAGGGTGGGCGCGTGCGTGCCAGAGCAGGCCGGCGACGAGACCGGCGGCGGAAGTCGTGATGGCGGCCATCGAAGCCCAGGGAGCGTCGTTGCCGGCCCAGAGAAGACCGGCGCCCAGGAGGAGGCCGGCGAGGAGGGCGACGTACACCCGCCACCAGTCGAGGACTTCCACCATGACGGCCGACGTCCGCGAGGCGATGGCGGGGAAGGGTTACTGCATGGACGGATCGAGCGGGAACCCGATCTTCTTGAGGCCGCCGCGCTGCACGGCCGCCATGATCTGCGCGACCTTCTCGTACTGGACCGTGCGGGCGCCGCGGATGTGGATCTCGGGCTGCGGCTCCATCTTGGCGGACTCCGCGATGCGGCTGGTCAGCACGTCGAGGGTGATCTCCTCCACGTTCCAGAATATCTTGCCGTTCTCGTCCACCGAGAGGTTGATGTTCTCGGGCTTGATCTCGTTCGGCTGGTTGGTGGCCCGCGGCAGGTCGATCTTCACCGCATGGTTCATGACCGGAATGGTGATCATGAAGATGATCAGCAGCACCAGCATCACGTCCACGAGGGGCGTGGTGTTGATCTCCGGATTGAAGTCGTCTTCGCCGTCGCCCAGGGAACCCATTGCCATGGCGGCGCTCCTCAGGCCTTCGCGCCGGTGACGGCGGTGAGCTTCGCGTCGCGGACACCGCCTGCCGGCGAGGCACCGTCACCGACTCGGGAGCCGGTCAGGAAGAACGCGTGGAGGTCGAATCCGAAGCGGTTCAGCTTGGCGAGCAGGGACTTGTTGCCGCGCACGAGGGCGTTGTAGCCGAGCGCGGCGGGAATGG
>CAZEDA010000697.1:0-1864 GCA_964510915.1 uncultured Rhodocyclaceae bacterium
GTGGCATGCAGACCGAAACGGCAGGCCTGGAAGCGATTGAAGCCGTACACGAGGTAGTCGTCCTCGGACAGCCGGAAGGGACGCTCGCTGAGCAGCCAGTGCGCGAGGACCTGCACATAGGCGGCGAGGAGCGCTGCTCGCTCGACGGTGAGCGGTGTGTCCATCACGCGCACCTCGACCGTTCCGTACTCGGGCTTCGGCCGGATGTCCCAGTAGAAGTCCTTCATGCTCTCGACGATGCCGGTACCCCGCATGCGCTCGAAGTAGGCCGAGAACTGCGCCCACGTCTCGGTGAAGGGCGCCCGCCCGCTCAGCGGAAACGCCGACACCGAGTTGAGCCGCGCCGACTGGAATCCGGTGTCCTGTCCCTGGACGAACGGCGATGACGCCGAGAGCGCGATGAGGTGGGGCACATAGCGCGCCATGGCATGCAGGAGATACAGCGCGTCGTCGGGCCCTGCGCAACCGATGTGGACGTGCTGCCCGAACACCGTGAACTGCTTGGCGAGGTACCCGTACAGGTCCGAGAGGCGGCGATAGCGTGGTTCGTCGTAGATGCGCCGCTCGCTCCAGTTCTGGAACGGATGGGTGCCGCCGCCGCACACAGCCACATTCAGCCGGTCCGCCGCACGAACCATGGCGGTCCGGATCGCCACGAGCTGCCCGCAGGCCTGCTCCCAGGTCTCGCAGATGCCCGTGGCGATCTCGATCATGCCCTGCGTGATCTCCGGCTTCACCTCCCCGACGAGGTCGCTGCAGTCGATGACTCGCAACACATCCGCCGCCGCCGGTGCCAGATCGTAGTCGTGCGTGTCGACCAGCTGCATCTCCAGCTCGATGCCGAGCGTGAAGGCCCGCGACCGGGCGAACGGTTCGAGGGCCATGGTCAGGCGCGTCCCGCCTGCGCTTCGCCGACTTGCCGCAGTGCCAGCTGAACGGCAAACGGCCCCACGAGCCCCAGCAGCGCGATCGCCCCGAACACGACGGCGGCCAGTTCGTCGCCCTGGTCGGGAAACGCCGCCCGGAAATCGAGCGCCATGACCAGCGCGACGCCGGACATGGGCGTGAGCGCGAGGGCCAGCGCGGCCGACTGCCGCCAGGACAGTCCGCTGGGCCGGCCCAGCAGAAGCACGCCGACGGCCTTGCCGGCCCCCCGGGTCAGAATCAGGACAGCCGCTGCGAGCACACCCGCGACGACATCGACCGAGCACAGGGCCACGCCGGTGAGCACGAACATGAGGATGACGAGAAGACCGCCGACCGTGCCGAAGTGTCTCGGCCAGGTTCGCGGCCGCGGGTCGGCGTGCCGCACCATCGCGCCGGCGAGAAGGGGCGCGAGAAGCATCGGCAGCTGCGCGGCCGACAGCACGACGAGACCCAGCAGCAGCAGCCCGAAGAGCAATGCCGTGCCCTGCTCGTCCGCGAAATCGAAACGTCGCCGCAGCCAGCAGAACGCCCGTGCCATGACCGCCGCCACGAGCAGCGGCCCGACGATGACCTGAACCGGATGCAGCACGGCAGTGACCCAGCCGTGCCCCTGTATACCGTGCACGCTGCCGGTGACCAGTTCCAGCGCAACGATGGCGTAGAAGACGTTGAGGGCGGACAGGATCATCAGGCGGTCGGTCACCTGCCCGCTCGCCCGGCATTCCGCCGCAACGCGCATGGCCACCGCCGGCGACGTCGCCATGGTGATGGCGGCCACGGCCGCCGCGAGCCACGCTGTCGCGTCGAACAGCCGCATCACGAGGAACACCGTGCCGAACGACAGCAGCGCTTCAAGCAGACTTGTCGCCAGGAGGGCGGGGTTCGCGCGAAACCAGCGGAAGTCGACCCGCATGCCGCATTCGAACAGCAGGAGCGC
>CAZEDA010000698.1:0-1851 GCA_964510915.1 uncultured Rhodocyclaceae bacterium
CGGCCAAGAGCTGCTGTCCGCCAATGACGACTTTCCGGCGGCCCGATGCAGCAGGCTGCGGCAGTTCGGTCACGTGTTGGTTGGTGTGACTCTGTCCCAGAACTCCAATCGAATACTCGACGGCTCGATGAGGGATAGGTAGTGGCGGCAGGCGGGGGCGCAGGTGCCGGCTTCGCGATCTTCCACCCAGCTGCCGCACAGCGCTTCCGCTCGCGCTCCGGTATCGGCAAGCAGCACGTCTGCGTACTCGCCTTCACCACTGCGAAACACCGAGTGGCTGATGAATCCTGGCTTCCCCGCATACACGCCCTGCGCCATCTCTCGGGTGGCCACATCCAGTTCTGAAGGATCAACGCCATCACGCAAGCGAAAGCGCGAGAACTCCAATCCAGCCCAGGTCGCGGACTTGCCGTGGCGGTCAATTGACAGGCCGGTCTCAGGCGGCGAGTCCACCGTCATCAACCCGAAATAGGCGCGACACACGGGATCAGCCGTCGCAGCCGCAATCGCGGCCTTGGCGGCCTGCGGGCTCTGCCAGACCACGAGGTCTGCGTAACGCCCCGGTGCAAGTCGCACGGTGTCGCGCTGGACAAAGCCACCTTGGCGGTCCAGGAACTCCTTCTGCATCAAGGCCGAAGCCTGTCGCAACTGCGGCTCGGTCACGCCGGGTCTCAAGGAAAACTGCGCCCACTCGAAGGTCATGGCCATGGCAACTCCACATTTCGTTGAACACCGTGCCGATGGTCTACGAGTGGGTGACACAAGATGGCAGCTGGGCTCCGTAACATCTCCCCATGTCCTCCGCGTCCGTGTTGGCTCGTCTCGAACGCCTCGACCGGCTGGCTGCCCGATTGTCTGAGGGTGATCCGCAGTCGGTTGCCGATCTGGCGGCAGCCTTGCGTGTGAGTAGACGCACCCTAGCGCGCGACCTGCGGCTGCTGCGCGAGCGTGGGGCCGAGATCGACAGCGCGCGTGGACCGGGCGGCGGGGTGCGACTGGCGCACGAGTCACCCAGCTTCGCACCGATGAGCCTGCGAGAGTCACAGGCGATCGAACTCTTGCTTGCCATGGCTGCAAGCGAGGCACTCGGCCTGTGTCTGACCGGTGACCTGACTGCCGTACGTGCGCAGATCGCGAGGGCGTTCACGCCCTCGGATCGGGCGCGCATCAAGGCGCTGCGCCAAAGGATTCGTGTCGCGACGCCGGTGTCCTCCAAAGTGCAGCAGACGCTCCGTGCGGAGCGCCCTGCGACGAGGCGAGTCGTACACGCCGCCTTTGTCCGGTACCAGCTCCTGAGGCTCGAATACTCGGCTGGTGACGGCACGCGCAGTCGCCGCTCCGTCGAGTCCCATGCCTTGCTGCTGGCCTGGCCCTTCTGGTACTTGCTGGCCTGGGATCTGGATCGCGGTGCGGTTCGAACCTTTCGCCTAGATCGAATTGAGCGCGCAGAGCTGACAGAGGAACCCTTCCGTCCCAGGCCGCTGCAACTCTTCTGGGACCACTGCGAAGCCGTGGGCACCACGCTCTAGGACTCGTCCGCTGGAGGACGGGTAGTCGCAGGCGACCCACGCCCGTCGCCCACTTTGATCCCGTTCGGTGACGACGTGCTTCGGGTGGACGCTTGCGCTCGCCACTCTGTGCCGCTGCCATGTACGCGCCAACATCGCGCCCTCAGATGTCTCCTCAGGGTCGGTTGGGTGAGTTCGGCGCAGTGAACAGCGGTCACTGATTGAGGCCGGGCGGTGCTGGCCCGATGGCAACGCCGGCTATGTCAGCAGCACCTCACATACCTGCCGCTCAGGCCAGCGCCGGTGGCCGCACCGAACGTCGGCTTGATGGCGCTGACCGTGA
>CAZEDA010000699.1:0-1835 GCA_964510915.1 uncultured Rhodocyclaceae bacterium
AGGATCATCACCAGGAAGAACAGGCCGAAGTAGAGCAGCCACGCGAGGGTGTAGTTGGACAGCGCAGACTGGATGAACGTGACCAGCATGGCGCCGATGATCGGGCCGAAGAAGTGGCCGACGCCGCCGATGAAGGACATGAGCAGCACGTTGCCGGATGCCACCACGCCGACGTTCTCGGCCGTGACGAGCTCGTAGTTGACTCCGGCCAGCGCCCCGGCGATGCCCGCGAAGAACGAGGACAGCATGAGCATCATGTAGCGCACGTGGGTCGGGTTGTAGCCGACGAATCGGGCGCGCTCGGCGTTGTCCCGCACCGCGTTGGCCATCCGCCCGAGGGGCGTCTGGGTCAGGGCGTACATGGCCACCATGCACACGAAGCACCAGCCGGCGATCAGGTAGTAGACCTGGATCGCGGGGCCGTAGGTGATGCCCATCACCGCTTCGCCGACAACCCGGTTGGTCGAGATGCCGCCTTCTCCGCCGAAGAACGTGGGGAACATGAGCGAGCAGGCAGCGACCATTTCGGCGATGCCGAGGGAGATCATCGCGAACGGCGTGCCGGAGTGCTTGGTGGTGACGTAGCCGAAGATCACACCGAAGAAGAGGCCGGCGGCACCGCCGATGAGCGGCAGCAGCGTGACGGGCCAGTGGAAGCTCCCGGCACCCACGGCGTTCAGCGCATGCACCGAGAAGAACGCTCCCAGGCCGAAGTACACCGCGTGACCGAAACTCAGCATCCCGGTCTGGCCGAGCAGCATGTTGTAGGAGAGCGCGAAAATGATCGCGATGCCCATCTGCGACATCATCGAGAGCGCAAAGCTCTGCTTGAAGACGAGCGGCATCACGATCAGGACCGCGGCCGTCAGCCCCCAGGTGAGGAGGCGCTTGCCGTGAAGGAAGGGTGGAGGTTGATACGCCATGGTGCCGCTAGCCTTCACGCGTGCCCATCAGGCCCTTCGGCCGGAAGATGAGCATCAGGACCATCAGAATGTACGGGAGGACCGGGCCGGCCTGGGAAATGGTGACCTTCCAGAGGTCGTACCAGGCAGAGTCGGCACTCGTCTCGATCCCCAGGATCGCGAACAGGTTCAGCAGGGAATAGTCGAACCCGACGGAGAAGGTCTGCACCGCGCCGATGATGAGCGAGGCGACGAAGGCTCCGGCGAGTGATCCCATGCCGCCGAACACGACGACGACGAATACGATGGTGCCGACGCTCGCCGCCATGCCCGGTTCGGTCACGAACGCGTTGCCGCCGATGACACCCGCCAGCCCGGCCAGCGCAGCGCCGCCTGCGAACACCGTCATGAACACGCGCGGCACGTTGTGGCCGAGCGACTCGACCATGTCCGGATGGGTGAGCGAGGCCTGGATGATGAGGCCGATGCGGGTGCGGGTGAGCAGGAGATAGAGTGCGATCAGCATCCCCACGGACACGAGCATCATGAACACGCGATAGGCGGGGTACTGCGTCGAGAAGATCGAGAACGCCGAGAAATCGAGGACCGCGGGGATCTTGTACTCCACCGGAGCGCGACCCCAGATCAGGTGAACGATCTCCTCGATGATGTACGCGAGACCGAAGGTGAACAGCAGTTCGGCCACGTGCCCGTACTTGTGCACGGTGCGAAGACCATAGCGTTCGGTGATGGCGCCGAGCGCGGCCACCGCGATGGGGGCGATCAGCAGGGCCGGCCAGAAGCCGATGACCTGACTGGTCTGGAACGCGAAATAGGCGCCCAGCATGTAGAAGCTCGCGTGGGCGAAATTGAGCACCCCCATCATGCTGAAGATCAGCGTGAGGCCGCTCGAGAGCATGAACAGCAGCAGTC
>CAZEDA010000700.1:0-1832 GCA_964510915.1 uncultured Rhodocyclaceae bacterium
TGTCGCTCAGCGGTGCCGTGGCCAGCCCGGGCGTCACCGCCTTCGCCGCCGCCGTACCGGAACCCGAAACCTACGCCCTGCTGCTGGCCGGCCTGGGCATGATCGGCTTCGCCGCCCGCCGTCGCGCCTGATCGACATTGCTTGACGCCACGCAGGCCCGACGGGCTGCGTGGCACACCGGCAACACGGAAAACAGCAGACAGATCGGGAACATCACCCGAACTGCATGATCGCCCCTTCGGACGATGGCAGAGGACAGGACATATGCGTAAAGATGACGGCGCACATACCGTCGCCTGCCGACAGACGTCCCGAGGAGCTCATCCGATGCGCACGCCGTTTGCCATTGCCTTGCTGATTGGCGCAGTTCTGCTCAACCCGGTCGCACACGCCACGTCCATCGCGGGAAACGTGTCCTGCAGCGGCGAGCTGAGCGCCTTGTCCGCGACCTTCGGCCACCTGTCGTGTGCCGGCAACCTTTCCCTCAGCGACGCCGTGGTCACGGATCCGGTCAAAGTCGTGCTGGAGGCATCCGGCAGCCTGACGCTGCTGCGCTCTACACTGGAAGCCCCCGAAATCGTGCTCGTCGCGCCGCATATCGACATCGGCTCCGATTCGATACTGCGGGCGGGCGACGCCCTCTACATCGGCGCCGCGGTGCCGCAATCCGCTTCACCAACCCAGCCAGCACCATCGACCGTAAGTGGGCCGCTGCCCGCGCTTCCGCTCAATGGAGCGAGTGGCGGAACGCTGACGCTGTCCGTCGGCGGCAGCCTGCCGGACCCCGGCGTGTCTTATCAGGGGGGCTCCCTGCAGCTGGGCGGGGACGGCGACGCATCGGTCGCCATCAGCCAGAATTCGGGCGGCAGTCGCGTGCCTCCTCTGTCGATCGCAAGCACCGTGCCCGAGCCGTCGGCCGCCCTGCTGCTGGCCGCAGGCCTGGGGCTCATCGCGCTGCGGCGCAACATAGGGGCAGACCGCCGATAGTCAGAATTTCGCCCTTCGGGCGTATGCTGCGCCCATGAGCACGCTGTACGGCATCGATTTCACGTCGTCGCCCTCGGCCCGCAAGCCGATCACCGTCGCCCGCGGCACGGTGGTGGCGGATCGCGGGCTGGTCCTCGAGGGCATCGAGCGCTTTCCGTCCTGGGACGGATTCGAGGCGTTCCTGAATCGCCCGGGCCCGTGGCTCGGGGCTTTCGACTTTCCTTTCGGCCTGCCGCGCGAATCGGTGCTCGAGCACGGCTGGCCGACCGACTGGGCCGGCATGGTGCAGGCCGTCACGGCGCTCTCGCGCAGCGAATTCAAGAACCTGGCCGACGCCGAACGTGCGCAGCGTCCGGCGGGCCAGAAGTATCCGCACCGCGTGACCGACCGTCCTGCCGGATCGCACAGCCCGCTCAAGTTCGTCAATCCACCGGTCGGGTGGATGTTCCAGGAGGGCGCGCGCCGACTGCTCGCCGCCGGTGTCCACATTCCGGGCATGCACGGTGGCGACGCCCGTCGCATCGCACTGGAGGCCTATCCGGGCTGGCTGGCGCGCAGCATCGTCGCCGGCTCCTACAAGAGCGAAGCCGCCACCGGCCAGACACGCGAGCGCCTGGCCAACCGCATGCTTCTGGTCGAGGCGCTGCTGCGTGGTCAGCATCCGCTGGGCGTGCCGCTCTGCTGTGACGATGCGCCGCTGCTCGAGGCGATGACCACCGACGGTACCGGCGATACGCTCGATTGCGTGCTCTGTCTGGTCGAGGCCGCGTGGGCGTGGATGCGACGCGATGCCGGCTACGGCCTGCCGCTGCACATCGATCCGGTCGAGGGCTGGATCGTCGGCG
>CAZEDA010000701.1:0-1831 GCA_964510915.1 uncultured Rhodocyclaceae bacterium
TGATCGACGGCCAGGGGCGCGATCTGTCCTTCGGCGGGCGCGTGATGAAGAACGTCGCGGGCTACGACCTCTCCCGGCTCATGGCCGGGTCCTTCGGCACGCTGTCGCTGCTCACCGAAGTCTCGCTCAAGGTGCTGCCGAGGCCGGAGGCGGAATCCACACTCGCCTTCCCGATGCTGGAGTCCGAAGCCATCGATCGCATCAATCGCTGGGCGGCGCAGCCGCTTCCGCTCTCCGCGAGCTGTCACTACGACGGCAAGCTGTGGGTGCGACTGTCCGGAGCCTCCGCGGCGGTCGAGACGGCCGAGGCCCGCATGGGCGGAGAAGTCATCGGCAAGGAAGAGGCAGACGCGTTCTGGACCTCCGTGCGCGATCTGCGCCACGAGTTCTTCGCCGCGTCGACACCGTTGTGGAGACTGTCGGTCCGCAGCACGGCCGCGCCGCTGTCACTGGGGCCACAGTTGCTCGAATGGCACGGCGCGCTGCGCTGGATCGCCGCCGACCTGCCTGCCGACAAGGTCCACGCGGCGGCAGCCGCCGCCGGAGGCCACGCGACCCTCTATCGGGGGGGCGCGAAGGCGTCGGGCATCCAGAGGCTGGCGCCTCCGGTACTGGCGCTGCACAAACGATTGAAGCAGGCCTTCGATCCCGCGGGCGTGTTCGGCGTCCACCGCATCCACCCCGAATTCTGATCCCCTCGCCGACCGGCGCGGGTCATCGCATCGAACGAGACCATGGAAACCCATCTCGCGGACTTCATCAAGGGCACGGCCGAGGGCGACGAAGCCGAGTCCATCCTGCGGCGCTGTGTGCACTGCGGCTTCTGCACCGCCACCTGTCCGACCTATCAGCTGCTCGGTGACGAGCTGGACGGCCCGCGCGGGCGCATCTATCTCATCAAGCAGGTGCTGGAAGGCACGAAGGCCACCGAGAAGACGCAGCTTCACCTCGACCGCTGCCTCACCTGCCGGAGCTGCGAGACGACCTGCCCGTCCGGCGTGCAGTACGGGCGACTCGTCGACATCGGCCGCAAGGTCGTGGAGGAACAGGTCGGGCGTCCCTTCGCGAAGTCCGTCGAGCGCAAGGCGATGGCCACCGTGTTCTCGTCGCCGGGCCTGTTCCGGCCTGCGTTGAGCGCCGGCCGTGCGATGTCCGGGCTGCTGCCCGAAGCGCTGCGCAAGAAGATTCCGGCCGTGTCCGCCGGGTCGGCCTGGCCGGCACCGCGGCACAAGCGGCGGATGATCGTTCTCGACGGCTGCGTGCAGCCGACACTCGCGCCGAACATCAATGCCGCCACGGCTCGCGTGCTCGACCGGATCGGCATCTCGCTCGTGCGTGCGGACAACGCAGGCTGCTGCGGTGCCGTCGCATTCCACCTCAACTACCAGGAAGACGGCCGCGCCCACATGCGCCGCAATATCGAAGCCTGGGAGAAGATGCTCATCGACGGTGCCGAGGCCGTGGTGATGACGGCCAGCGGCTGCGGGTCCACCGTGAAGGAATACGCTCACCATCTCGCGCACGACAAGGCCTGGGCCACCCGTGCGCAGCGTGTGTCGGACGCGACTCTGGATCTGAGCGAGATCCTCGCCGGCGAGACCGCGGCACTCGTGCCTCTGCTCGAAGCGAAAGTGCAGGGCAAGCCGCGCCGCAAGCTCGCCTACCACTCACCCTGTTCCCTGCAGCACGGCCAGCAGATCCGCGGCAAGGCGGAGGCGCTGCTCGTCGCGGCCGGCTTCGACCTCACGCCCGTTCCGGACGGTCATCTCTGCTGCGGTTCCGCCGGCACCTACTCGCTCCTGCAGCCCGAGCTGTCGCAGCAGCTGCTCGC
>CAZEDA010000702.1:0-1831 GCA_964510915.1 uncultured Rhodocyclaceae bacterium
TCGTGCGACATGTTGGCCAGGAACTCCGACTTGGCCATGTTGGCGGCTTCCGCGTGTTCCTTCGCGAGCAGCAGTTCCTGCGTACGATCCTCGACGAGGCGCTGCAGATTGTCCCGGTGCTCGCGCAGTTCCTCCTGCACCCTCACCTGCTCCGTGATGTCACGCCCCACGCCGCGATAGCCCACGAACTCGCCCCAGTCCCCGAACAGGGGCTCGCCGCTGATCTCGACGACACGCACCTCGCCGTTGGCACGCCGCTGCCGGAACACGAGGTGGTGGAAGGGTTCGTTCCGGATGATGCATGCCTTGTGTTCCGACCAGTCGGGGTCATCGTCGGGCGCCATGACATTCGGGCTGTCCCACAGGGTCTTGCCGAGTCCGTCGTCGGCAGCGTCCGTCGACGTGTCTTCCGCACCTTCGGAGAGCAGCGTGAAGCGGAACTGGCTGTCCTGCTCCCAGAACCAGTCCGAGGACAAGGCAGCGAGTCCGCGGAACCGCGCCTCGCTGTGACGCAGGGCCGTCTCGGCCTGGGATCGCTCGTGTTCCGTGTTCGCCCCCTGCACGGCCACCGCGAGCACCTCGCTCACGTCCGAGAGCATGCGCACCTCGGCGTCGGTCCAGTCGTAGGCGTAGGTCATCGAGATGGTGAGCGCGCCAAGCCGGTTGCCCGACTGCACGAGCGGCAGAACGATGAGACTGCGCACATCGCCGTTCTTCGAAATCTGGGTCCACGCCTCCGGGGGCAGCTGGGTCTGGACGTCGCCGATGGCGGTGGCCCGACGCGCCTCGTCGAACAGGGCGGGGTGGATCGGATTGAGCATCTTGAGGCCGACGATGTTCGCGACATCCGGTGGCGCGCTGCACACCGTCGCGCTGAGCGAGCCATCGTCGCCAGCGCTCCAGTACGTGACGCGTCCCGAGGGGAACATGGTCTGGATGTCGTCGATCGCCTTCTCGATCACGTTGTACACGTGGTCACCGGCGGTGATCCGACTGGACACGAGGTTCACCAGCCGCAGTCGCGCCTCGCTGTCCTTGAGTGCCTGCGCCGCCTGAGCGCGATCGCGCTCGGCGAGATGCTCTCGGATCGACACCGCCAGGTATTCGGCTGCCTCGGTGACAATGTCGACCTCGTCCTGGGACCATTTTCGGGGGCGGTCGCCGTCCAGCATCAGCAGACCCAGCATCTGCGTTCCCGCACGGATCGGCACCTCGATGGACGAACGGGCGCCCCGGAACGTTTCCCGGGGGATCTCGGTGAAATCGGGATCTGCGTGGATGTCCTCGGAGACCAGGACATCCTTCGTGCGGCGGGCTTCGAGATAGCGCGGATACGCGGACAGGTCACAGGTCTCGAGGCCGTAGGGCTCCAGCGTGCCGTTGGAGACCGAGAACGCGAACTCGACGGTGTTCTCCTGATCATGGAACCAGCCGAAGCTCGCCCGTCCGAATGGAAACGTGATGCTCATCTGCTCGACCGTCGCACGGAGCACTTCGTCAGCCGATGCCCCACGCGCAATGGCGCCGGCGATCGCGTTCACTGTGCGCAGGCGCGTTTCCTTGCGGGAAAGCGCATCCTGCACCTCCTGGAACCGCGTGACATCGGTGAGCAGCGCCACCAGGAACTCGCTGCCATCCGGCAGTCGCACGGCGCGCTTGGTCTTGTACCAGACGTTCACGGAGCCGTCGTCCCGGACGAGACGCTCCTGGAAAACCATCGGCTCCTCCGAGCGGAACACGCTGTCGTCCTCGACCCGCGAAGCCTCGCGATAGCGCTCGTTCGAACCGTCGTCCCGCGACACATCGCCCGCCCCTTCTCCCTCACCGACGA
>CAZEDA010000703.1:0-1822 GCA_964510915.1 uncultured Rhodocyclaceae bacterium
CCACGCCGGCATCGACCAGCACGGGAATGCTGGCCTGGTCGATGATGATCTCCAGGTTCCACGGGTTGAGGATGCCCATCCCCGAACCGATGAGTGATGCCAGAGGCATCACGGCGACGCAGCCGATGTCCTCCAGCTGGCGGGCGATGATGGGATCGTCGGAGGTGTAGACCATCACTTCGAAGCCTTCCGCGACGAGTGTCTTCGCAGCTTCGATGGTTTCGATCACATTGGGAAACAGGGTCTTGGGGTCGCCCAGGACTTCGAGCTTCACCAGGTTGTGGCCATCGAGCAGTTCCCGCGCGAGCCGCAGCGTGCGTACCGCGTCGGTGGCGCTGTAGCAGCCGGCCGTATTCGGAAGGAGCGTGAACTCCGAAGGCGGGATAAACTCCAGAAGGCTGGGCTCACCCGGCGTCTGGCCGATGTTCGTGCGGCGAATCGCGACGGTGATGATTTCTGCGCCGCTTTCGCATATCGCTTCGCGGGTTTCGGAGAAATCCTTGTACTTGCCGGTCCCTACGAGCAGGCGCGAAGAGAAGGACCTCGTGCCGATGGTGAGCTTGTCTTGCATGGCTGTTTCCTTTAGCCGCCGCCTACGGCAACGACGATTTCGATGACGTCGCCATCGGACAGCAGTTCCATGGGAAGGCGACTTCTCGGTACGATAGCGCCGTTGCATTCCACGGCGACCTTTCTGCCGGCAAGTCCGAGGTGTTCGAGCAGCGCGCTGTGCGATGCCGGCCCTTCGAGCGAGACGGGTTTGCCGTTGACTGTGACGTTGACCAAGGTGCCTGGAACTCTTGTTGCAGAAGGTCCCTGACCGGGACCGTCCGAAGTATACGCGGCGTTCGAGCTGCCGCCGATCGGCCCCCGCAAGCATCTGAAATTCCACGCATATAAGGGGAGCCGGGGGAGACCACGGCTCGAGTAACGGAT
Source organism: uncultured Rhodocyclaceae bacterium (assembly GCA_964510915.1). Taxonomy (GTDB): domain Bacteria; phylum Pseudomonadota; class Gammaproteobacteria; order Burkholderiales. The sequence goes on from CAZEDA010000703.1 coordinate 937, forward strand.
GTCGACAACGGTTACATCACATATGGCTTTTCGCGGCGGCTGGTGGGTCCTGTGGTTCGTCTTCACCATGTCCTGGGCATTGCCGCTGTTCGGCGGCGTCCTCTGGCTGCTGACCTACCAGCCCAATCCCAATTCGCAGAGCGCGCAGATGGTCTTCCACGGGATGATCGTATGCATCCTGTGCATCTGCCTGTGTTCCATCATGAATCTCTGGCTGTACCTGTGGCTGAAGCGATCGTCGCGGTCCACGCGGTGGCTGTCCCGCGGCTTCGTCTGGTCCATCGTGCTGACGGTCATTGCGGCAATCTGGGTGCGGTTCCTCTTCACCGCGATGTACGACGATCTCTCGGAACACGGCGCCTTCATCGGCTGGTTCGGCTATGCACTGCTGCTGGTCGGCGTCCTGTCCTTCAACATGGTCGTGTTCTGGCGGCGGACCCACATGCGCCGCCGTCGCAGTGTCCGGTCACGCAGCAGCGCGCCTCCCGTCTGACCAGGCCGCACCCGGCGGGGGCGTCAGGCGCGCGTGTCCCCCCAGCACAATTCATATTGGTTGAGCAATGATTCCGACGGTCCGCGCCGCCTTCTCCGTTCTTCTGTTCTGTCTGACGATCCTTCTCCTGACGGGTTGCGCCCGGCTGCCGGGCTCCCCGCAGCAAGCCGGTTGCGACGGTTGCCCGGCGGGTGGCTCGTTCAGCCGCCCGTCCGGCGAGAGTCTCGAAGTCAGTCGTCGTCAGCATCTGGCGGATTGCCTCGCGGGCGGCCGCTGCAAGTTCTCTGCTCTCACGCCGGCAGAGCGGGCGAAGGTGAGCGAAACCCTGGCCCGCCTCAATCATGAAGCCTGTCTCCGCGGCGAAGGCGCGTGCCGATCCGAACTGCTGTCGCC
>CAZEDA010000704.1:0-1822 GCA_964510915.1 uncultured Rhodocyclaceae bacterium
AAGGCACCAGCACCAGCGGCACTGTCGCCCCCGCCGCCTCGATCACCCGATGACTCTCCGCGGCCTCGCCCAGGGGGAAGGTCCTAGCCGGCTTCACCTTGAGCCAGCCTTCCTCCAACGCCTGGAAGACATTGGCGGCCATTTGCTCGCGCTGCGCCGCCTCGCGCACGTAGTGGAAGACGATGGGACGTGAAAGGCTGTTGGATCGGGCGGCCAGGCGTGACACCTCGAAGGGCGGCACGGACCCCGACGCCTGGCCGAAGTTGACCAGATGGCCGCAGTAGTCCAGACAGTCGAGCGACCCGAAGAAGCTCTCCTTGCCCACGCCATCGTAGGCGACCGCCACTCCCCGACCCTCGGTGATCTCGCGCACGCGCTCGACCACGTTCTCCCGCCGGAAATTGATGCGGTAGTGGCAACCCGCCACGGCGGCGACGCTGTCCTGCTCCTCGTCGGCCACGGTGCCGATGATCTTGGCGCCGATGTGCGAAGCCCATTGACACAGTAGCTGCCCGACTCCGCCGGCAGCCGCCTGAACGAGAATCCAGGAGCCCGGCGTGACTTGATGCACCCGCCGCAGCAGCATCTCCACCGTGAGCCCGCGCAGCAGCGCGGATGCCGCTGCCTCGTCGCTCACCCCAGCGGGAATCCGCAGCAGTTGCGCCTCGTCGATGAGGCGTTCCGACGCGTACACGCCATAGGCGCCGGTGACGTATGCGACCCGGTCCCCGACCTTCCACCGGGTCACCCCCGGGCCGCACTGCGTCACGACGCCGGCGGCCTCGATTCCCGGCGTGCCAGGCAGTTGCAGCGTCTTGTACAGGCCGGAGCGCACGTACACGTCGTGGAAGTTCACGCCGATCCTGGTGTGCTGCAGCCGCACCTGATTGGCCTCCGGGGCCCCCACCTGAACCTCCTTCAGCTTCAGGACCTCGGGCCCGCCGTACTGCTCGATCACGATCGCTTGCGTCATGGTCTAATCCTTTCTGGGTTGAAAACCGTTCCAGACCGAATCCTAGCGGAGCCAGGAATTCGGACCTAGGCGTCCGCCGTCTTCAAGGAGAATCGCTCGTGATCGTCGTGCACCACCTGAACAACTCTCGTTCGCAGCGCATCATCTGGCTTCTGGAGGAACTCGGCCTGCCGTACCGGATCGAGCGCTACCAGCGGGACGCCAAGACGAATCTGGCGCCGCCGGAACTGCGGGCGATCCATCCACTGGGCAAGTCCCCGGTCATCCAGGACGGTGAACTCATCCTGGCCGAGTCGGGAGCCATCGTGGAGTATCTGGTCGAGCGCTATGGCGACGGGCGGCTCGCGCCCCGGCGGGGCACTCCGGAGCACGTGCGCTATCTGCACTGGATGCACTTCGCGGAGGGCACGATCATGCTGCATCTGGTAGGCCGGCTGTATCTCACCCGCGTGGGTGAGGCCGCCAAGGCGATGCAGGATCGCGTCGAAGCGATGATCCAGGACGAACTCGATCTGGTCGAGGCCGAGCTGGGTCATAGCGAACACCTTGCTGGCGCGGCGTTCAGCGCGGCCGATGTGCAGATGCTGTTCCCCCTCGAGTTCGCCGTACACGCGGGCCTGGCAGGCGAGGGACGGCCCAGGCTGCGCGACTACGTCAAGCGTATGCAGGCGCGTTCCGCCTATCGGCGCGCAATCGAGGCTGGCGGCGAATACGCGTTCGCCAGCGCGGGCACTGCTGACTAGGGGTGCGGATAACGATTGCGCCTACCAGCGTTTCGGTAGCGGCTGCCGGATGACGATCAGCGTTGCCTCGAGGGGTCCTCGAGGAACCGCCAGTTCGTGCGGCGGG
>CAZEDA010000705.1:0-1820 GCA_964510915.1 uncultured Rhodocyclaceae bacterium
GGGCCGATGCCCGCGTGGCTCTGCGCCACGCCCGTGCCGAACTGCGCGCCGACGAACGGCGACAGCACCTGCGTGAACTGCGAAGGCGCGTCCGGCGGCGTAGCCGGCACGCCAAGTTCGGCCGCGGTGAACAGCGGATTGGTGGAAGGCTGCGTCGTCGGCGTCGGCGGCACGCCCACGTCCTGGCTCGTGTCGGTGACGGTGGTCGGCCCGCCCACGCTCGGACGGGAGCCGTCGTCGGGCGCGGTGGCGCCGGCCGGCGGCCGCTCGCGATTGCCGGCGTTGTCGGTGGACAGCGCGAGGAACTCGTACCGATGTCCCGCCCGGCCTTCAAAGATGCCGGAGGTCTCGGTCGTCTGGCGCTGCCAGATCTTCCAGTCGCCGCCGTCCTCGGACACGTACACGGTCGTGTGCTTCACACCCGACCCGCCGGCTTCCTCCGAGGCGCTCCAGCGCACCTCGTAGTCCCCGCCGCCGGGCGTGACGAGTCTCGAACTCACGACCGTGGTGGGCGCTTCGCCGTCCAGCGTGTGGACGACTTCGTTCGTCTCGATGGGTGCCTGGTTGTCGAGCACCACGCGTGCGGAAGCGCGGATGTCTTCGCCGGTGGCACCCGCGAACGCTCCCTGGACGCTGTAGGTGACGAACCCGGCGCCCTGCCCCGCCGCGTTGTTGGGCGCGAGCAGACCGCGCGTGACATCGTCCAGCACCTCGCCCGTCTCCGGATCGATGGCCTGGATCACCCAGCTCGCGGTGCGCGTGGTCGTGTCGACTCCGGCGCTCACGGTGAGCACGAAGCCCTTCGACTGCCGGAAGTCGAACTCGCCCTGGAAGCTCGCGCGGTCCGTGGGCATCTTCACGGTGATGTCACCGATCTTGAGATCGCCCAGCCGGAAGCTGCGCACGTTCACGGACTCGTCGAGCTGCGTCACGATGCGGACGGAGTTCGAGTGCGTGGACGAGCCCTCCGGGTTCTGGAAGCGGATCGTGTAGGGCAGCGCGGTGTTGGCAGGCACGTAGCCAGCGGACCCGTAGCCTTCCGGTCCGCTGATGGACGCATCGGCGCGATCGGCCGCGGCTGCATCGAACAGCGCTTGCAGCGTCAGCCCTTCCAGTTCGCTCGATGCGGTGACCGACGCGAAGTCCGGCAACTCGCCCGTGGGCGAGAAACCCAGCCAGGGCGAGAAGACGTTGAAGGTCTGGAAGTAGGTCTGATTCGACAGCCCCAGGTTGTAGTCCGCGAACTCGGGCAGCGCCGGCACCGGGATGTCGTAGGGCGGGCAGTCCTCGGATTCGCGCGTCTCGTAGTGGTCGATCTTCGCCATCTTCTCGGGCTCGTCGCCGTACCACTCGTGCACCTTGGTGAAGAAGGCAGCAAGGCCCGACGGGCTCACGATCTGCTGGCCGGCGGGCCCCACGAGTACACCGCTCGCGAGCACGCCCAGCGTGCTGATCACTTTCGGGTCGAGACGGATCGGGGGCGCCTCGTCCTCCGGACGCAGCAGCCCGCTCTCTTCCAGCGCGGCGAGGTAGGACAGGCGCCAGGATTCCGCATCCGCAGCGAGGTTCACGAGTGCCGTGTTGGCGCCGCCGTCCGCGAGGATCGCGGTGCGCAGCTTCTCGGCCTCCTTGCCCTGCCGGTCCACGAATTCCGCGCGGGTCATGGGCGTCGCCGCCGCCATCACGTTGAAGCGGAACGGGATGTAGAGCGGGTCGCAGTCGTCGAGAATCTCCGATTCGGGGTCCGTGAAGATCGCCCGCAGATGCTCGTCGAGCTTGTCGAGCGAGTCGTAGCGGCCTTCCTTGTCCCAGGCGGGGCG
>CAZEDA010000706.1:0-1809 GCA_964510915.1 uncultured Rhodocyclaceae bacterium
CAACCACCATCTCGCTGACTAACAACGCCACTCAGAACCAGAACGCGCGGGCCACCTCGCGGCTGGACATCTTCTGGACCAGCTCACTCGGCAGCTTGAGTACCCTGATCGCTGCGCCGCCCATGGCGATGAGTTTCACTACTGGTGGCGCGCAGAGCTACTCACCTGGCCAGACCCGCACTTTCGGCCCGCTGACCGATTCGGATTCCGTTACCCAGAACCTGAACAGCATCCTGGCATCCCTGATCGGCGTCGGTACGTTCGGGCTGAATTGCGTCAGTCAGACTGCGATCGCCGTGTTCGGTGGTGGCGGTAACGTGCGCACGCGGCAGGATACGACTGCCGGCTGCGGTGCGGAAATCGTCTACACCTACACCCCCACGCCCACCCGCACGCCGGAGCCGGGTTCGCTGGCGCTCGTGGGTATGGCCGCCGTCGGCCTGGGCATTGCGGCCCGTCGTCGTAAGGCCTGACGGTCCAGGTGGTCTGAGGTCGGGCGGCTTCGTGCCGCCTCTTGAAGACTGTTGACGACTCCTGACGACTCCGCCCAGGCTTGCTGTATCAGGACGCCGACCCATTGCGGTCGGCGTCTGTTTTTTCAGGGGGCGATTTCGATGTCCCTTCAGGGGAAGAACAGGTAGGACACCCCCAGGACCAGCCCCCATTTGCACAACCGCTCCCCTCGCGGGCACGCGGTGTCAGGAAAATCCGACGCGACGATGCTCGCATCGAACTGCAAGTCCCGCCACGTGCGCAGCACCCCGATTCGCAAGTCCGATCGCCGGGGTGCCGATGCCAGCGTCTGACTGGTATCCCGTCCTGCCAGCTTGAGAACGCCGATCTGACCGTAGACCTGGGTGTCGTCGTCGACGGGATGCACGTACGCCCCCTGCAAGTAAACGGAACGCGAGCGGATCGCCACGTAGTCGGGTGAGTAGAAGGCGCGAAGCGAGAAGCCGCCGTAACTCGCGCCCACGAATGTCTCGTTGTAGGCGTAGGTGCGAGCGCGTGCAGACTCCGGATACTCATAGCGCAGAAGCCCAACCTCCCAAGCACCGCGATTGCCGAAGTGGCGCGCGTAGCCCGTGTAGGCGAGCAGTTCGAATCCGATTTCCTCACCGCGATGCGAGAGCCGCATGCTCGAGCCCTGCGCGCCCGCAAACAGTCCGCTCGAATGGTCGTACGCGATGGTCGCCTGCACGACAGGCTGGCGGTCGCTGCGCGAGATGCCGCGATAGCGATAGTCGGACAGCAGACCCACACTGCCCGTCCACTGGGCCGCAGCGGGGGCGGCGAGGAACATGGAGATCAGGACAGCGAGCGCGGCGCCCCACCCGGAGCGCAGGAGGCCAGGGGAACTAGGTCGCGGGGGGGCGGAAAACAATGGCGGTCGCCGAAGGTGCGGAGGAATCACATGTGATTCTCGCATCGATCCGGGCGAGCGCAAGGCAGGGGTCCAGCACGAAGGTCATGTCGGCCGCCGAACCGCCGGCGAGCAACTGGGCGAACTGCTGGGGCTTGAGTCCCGGGCGCTTCTCTCGCAGCAGGGCCGCCATGCCGCTTACGTGTGCGGCAGAAAACGAGTCTCCGGACACGTAGTGCCAGCGACCGCCGGGAACCGTCGTCAGCACGTTGTCGCCCGGAGCCAGGATGATCTGACGGCCGATGCTGGCAGGAGCGCGACTGGCGACTGCGACGACCTTCGGATGAGACGCGGGAAAGCCTCCATCTGCCGCACGCCGATCCACCGAGGCCACGACGATGGCGCCATCGGCAACGGCCTTGTCGATGAGGATGGTCAGCAGCTTG
>CAZEDA010000707.1:0-1807 GCA_964510915.1 uncultured Rhodocyclaceae bacterium
GACATCAAGATCTCCGACTTCGGTGCGGCTTACTTCGGCAACGCGGAACACACGTTCCTCACCGGCGTGGGGTCTCCCGCCTACATGTCGCCGGAACAGATCCAGGAGCGGCAGGTCACGCACCAGACCGACATCTATTCGCTCGGCGTGGTCATGTACCAGCTGCTCACCGGGCGCCTGCCCTTCCAGGGGTCGAGCCGAGGCAGCCTGCTCTACCAGATCGTGAACATCGACGCGGTACCGCCCTCGGTGATCCGTCCGGCACTCCCGCCGGCGCTAGACCGCATCGTGATGAAGGCGATGGCGAAGCCGCTTTCGGAGCGCTACGCCACGTGGATGGATTTCAGCCGGGACCTGGCGCAGGCCTTCAAGCACCTGACCCTGCCGCAGCAGTCGGTGTCCGACACCGAGAAGTTCACGACGCTGCGGGCGCTGCCGTTCTTTCGCGATTTTCGCGACGTGGACCTGTGGGAAGCGCTGCGGCTCGCGCGCTGGGAGCGGGTGGAGTCGGGGCATGTGCTGCTGCAGGAGGGCACGACGCACGAGGGGTTCTTCGTGCTGACGGCGGGCGAGATCGCCATTTCGCGATCCGGCCGGCCTCTCGACACCGGAGAGCCGGGTCATTGCTTCGGCAATATCCTGTACTTCGAGGACGCGCCTGCCGCGCGGACCACCACCGTGACCGCCAAAAAGGAGTGCGAGGTGCTGTCGGTGCGTGCGGTGGATCTGCGCGTGGCGTCGGATGCTCTGCAGATGCAGTTCAACCGTGCGTTCATCCGGCTGCTGGTGCACCGGCTGGAGCACCGGGAGGAAAGGCTCGTGGCGGACTGGGTGCCGGAGAAGGCCGAAGCGGCGTAGCCGCTCCCGGATACCGCCGGCAAAGCCCTACGGGACGAGGAGGACCGGGACTTCGCTGCGGTGGATGACCTTCGCCGCGACAGACCCGACGAACATGCCCGAAATGGCCCCCATCCCGCGGGTGCCCATGACGATCTGGTGGCACCGCGTATCCCGGGCGAGCCTCGCGATGTTCTCGGCCGGGTCGCCGACCAGGATGTGATGCTCAGCGGGCAGGCCCGCCGCGGCGACCAGATCTCTCGCAGCAGCCATCGCCGTGTCGCCCTCTTCCCGGTAGTACCCGTCGAGCTGTTCCTGACTGAAGAACATCTTCACGGCGCCGGAGACCACCGACGGCTGTACGTTGACGAGAACGAGCTGCACCGGATCCCGGTACACATCCTTCTCGGCGAGCACATGACGCACGGCCCGCAGCGCGTTCTCCGAGCCGTCGACGGCAACGAGAATGCGGCGCAGGCCGCCTGCGGCAGCCTGACTCAAAGAACGCTCTTCAGCAGTTTGCCCATCTCGGCGGGATTGCGGGTGACGCGGATGCCGCAGCTGTCCATCACGGAGAGCTTCTCGTCAGCCGTGCCCTTGCCCCCGGAGATGATGGCCCCGGCGTGCCCCATTCGCTTGCCGGGCGGTGCCGTGACGCCGGCGATGAATCCGACCACCGGCTTCTTCATGTTGTCCTTGGCCCAGAGCGCGGCGTTCTCCTCGTCGGAGCCGCCGATCTCGCCGATCATGATCACGGCGTCGGTCTCGGGATCGTCGTTGAACATCCTGAGCACGTCGATGTGCTTGAGGCCGTTCACGGGGTCGCCGCCGATGCCGACGGCCGAGGACTGGCCGAGGCCGAGTTCGGTCAGCTGACCGACCGCTTCGTACGTGAGCGTGCCGGAGCGAGACACGACGCCGATGCGGCCCTTCTTGTGGATGTGGCCCGGCATGATGCCGATCTTGATCT
>CAZEDA010000708.1:0-1802 GCA_964510915.1 uncultured Rhodocyclaceae bacterium
GTCATCGGCGACTGCCGGGGAAGCGCTCCCCGCCTTGCGCGACCGAGGTTCAGTCCGGCCTGTTCGCGATGGCGGTAGCGGATCGACTCCCGCCCATCCGAGTCTTTCGAAAGCGCCACTGCGGGGCGCCGGTTTCGTCCCGCCAGAACGCGAAGCCTTGCGGGTGTGCGTGCCCGGGGCTGGCCAGGGTGGCGATCGCGGGGGAGAACTCGTCGTGGAGTTCGGCCGCAAGGACAGCTGCCGCGTAATCGAGCAGCGGCGCCATCGGGCAGCCGCTGGAGTCCGCGCGACGGCAGGTCTTCCGTGAGGGTGTGGGAGGTCTCATGGTGGTCATGCCCCGTGTTTTCTTGTTGCATGCATTGCACGCCGATCCGTGCGCAGCGGCAATACGCACTAGCGCGTAGCGGGGAAAAAAGGTCGGCGTAAGATGCGCCAGGAAGGTGGCTTTGCACCTTCCGGCAAAGCCCCTCGTCGGACGGCTCGCTGCGCCCGCGGCAACGGTCGAACCCTTGCATGGTCTGGTCGAAGTGCCTCGGGGCTGTCGAGATTCTTGACGGTCCGCGGGAGGTTGACACCCCTTGCCCAGCGCTGGGCCAAGAGACTCCCGGGGGCGTCGAGAGGGCCTCGGGCCACTACGTCGATGGGCGCGATCTTTGCAAGGTTTTTTCGAATGAAGTCAGGCCAGGGACTTGGCCTTCATCCCGCTGTAAAACAACAAGGAGACCAGAAATGCGAAACCACCCTGTGCGCGCTCGCGTTGCCGCACTCGTGGCGGGGGCCTGCTGTACCGGTGCCCTGCTCGTCCAGCCGGCCGCGGCAGCCACGGTCACCGGCAGCTACCAGGGCGTCATCAACGTCGACAGCGGGCTGGGTCTGATGGGCCAGGTCATGAAGGTCGATTTCGCCTACGACGACACGGCGACCCCGGATCCGAACGGCCCTCTCGCTGCGGTCTACTCGTCATTCCTGCAGAGCCTGCAGATCACCATCGGGACACATTCCTGGTCCTGGGACTCTGCCAACGGCAGCGCCTTCGCGATGGTCTACAACGATGCCGTGCTGAACTTCACCAACGGTGTCGAAGACAAGTTCGACGCGTTCGCCACGACTTTCAACGGCCCCAGTCTGGCGCCGATTCCGGTTTCTCCCGACGCCTACGCTTTTGCGATGTACCTGTCCGACAGCGAGCCGACCGGCACGCCCGATGGCATCTCGGCGCTCTCTCCCCTTCCTTCCGTGGCGCCGAATCCCGCGAACTTCACCGGCAACGGCCTCAAGCTGATGGAGTTCACCTTCTATACCGGCAATCCGGAGACCGGCGAGCGGTATGGCGTTGCAACCACGAGTATTGCGGCTGTGCCGGAGCCCGCCACGACCGCGCTGATGGCCGCCGGCCTTGCGCTCGTGGCCGTGGGTGCCCGGCGCTTCGCTCGCAAGGGTTGATCTTCTCGCCGCTACGCGCTCCCGATTCGAGGCGGGGCGCGAAAGCCGGCGATGTGCGGGGCGAGGCAGACGCTGCTGAGGCGACGTCTCGTCCGGTTCGTGACGCTTCAAGAAACATGGCGCCTCTGGCGCCATGTTTTTTTCTGCCCCAACCCCGCAGTCAGAGCCGGTTCCTGCGTGACCTTCGCGATCACTGGAACAAGGTCGAGACGGCGTGCGCTCCTCCCACGGCCTTGACCTCCCGCAGGCTGGGGATCTCGTAGACCTTCACCATCGTTCGTGCCCCCGAGGAATGGAGCACGTGCGGGCGGACGACCAATTGGTCGTTGGAGCCGTCCATCCGGAAGCGCTGCACGTAG
>CAZEDA010000709.1:0-1799 GCA_964510915.1 uncultured Rhodocyclaceae bacterium
AGCGACCAGTTGCGCAGGTAGTACAGATCGTGGTCCACGCGGGCCTTCATCTTTTCCAGCGTTTCGGTCTCGCCTCGCAGGCCGTTCACCTGGGCCCAGCCGGTGATGCCGGGCTGCACCTTGTGGCGGAGCATGTAGCCCTTGATGAGCTTGCGGTATTGCTCGTTGTGGGCCACGGCATGGGGCCTCGGGCCTACTAGGCTCATGCTGCCTGCCAGCACGTTGAACAGCTGCGGCAGTTCGTCAATGGAGCTCTTGCGCAGAAACGCCCCAAACTTCGTGATGCGCGGGTCGTCCTTGGTGGCCTGCTTCACCACCGGGCCGTCGTCCATGGCCCGCATGGAGCGGAACTTGTAGACGGCGATCTCCCGCCCGTCCAGCCCGTAGCGGCGCTGCTTGAAGATGATGGGGCCGGGAGATGACAGTTTTACGCCGATGGCCGCAAACAGGAGGATCGGCCAGACTACGGCCAGCGCGGTGAGTGTCACGGCAACGTCGAACCAGCGCTTCAGCAGGGCGTTCACCCCGGAGTAGGGCGTTTCGCACACGGCCACGACCGGCATGCCGTCGATCTCGTCGAAGCGCGCCTGGATCAGGTCGAAGGCAAACACATCGGGCAGGAAGTAGACGGAGGCGGTGCTGTCCCGCAGGGTGTCCAGGAGCTTGACGATGCGCGGTTGCGCGGCCATCGGCAGCGACACGAACACCAGGTTGACGTTGCGCTCGCGGACGAACTTGGCCACGCCGTCCACCCCGCCCAGCAGGTGATACTTGCCCAGTGCAGGCAGGCGGCGCGGGTGGCGATCATCGAAAAAGCCGAGCACCTGCACCCCCACGAGCGGGTCGGCACTCACCGTGTTGGCCAGGCGAATGCTGAGGTCGCTCGCGCCGATGACGATCATCCGCTTCTGCGCGGATTCGGACCGCGCCATCGCCCGCAGAATCCAGTGAGCAGTGAAGTGCCCGAGCACCAGCGGCACCGGGGTGATCACGAACCACGTGACCAGCGCCTGGATGTGATAGATGCGGTCGTAGTGCGTGGCCCAGATGAGGAAGGCCACGATGCCCACGGTGAGGGGCCACGCAAAGAAGATGTCGCGCATCGCGCGAACGACGAGTTCGGTGGGGCGGAGCTGGAAGAGGTCCACGCGCTCGAACAGCTGGGAGGACACGAAGAACACCAGCACTGCGAGCATGAGGTAGTGGCCGTCCAGCCGCACCTGGTACCACGCCAGGCAGGCGCCCAGGCTCGCCAGGATGATCCCGGGGTTGAGCAGGCTTCGCAAAAACGCCACCAGCGGCAGATCGCCGCTGAACATGCTCCGGTCGCCCAGACTGCGCGGGAACGGTTCCGCGCCCGGGCTACGCAATGGGGGCCTGCCCTCGATATCGATGGGCAATACCTGCGGCGGTTCTACCGCGCCTCGCTCTGGGAGAGGTTGCGCCATTTTTCTTTGGGGGTCCGATGCCATGTCGGCCTGGTGCCGCCGACGGGCGACAGGTCTCACTCAAGATCTGAAACAAGAAACCGATTAGCAAGCTATGTACCGGTGGAGGAATTAAATCTCCGCTGGCGAGGTTGGTTGCCGGAATCCGGTGGCGCGATCTCTCGGATGGGCGACGGGGTGATGCGTCCGTCAGGGTGCGGGGTGCAGGTTGCGCCATCATGAATCCGGGCGGAGCCGGCAACATTTCGTAGCCCGGACTTTGTCCGGGGTCGGAGGTGCGGGGCGGTATCCATACCGCTCCCGGGCTTCGCGGACCGACAAAAGGCACAACCCTGTAGCCCGGACTCCGTC
>CAZEDA010000710.1:0-1798 GCA_964510915.1 uncultured Rhodocyclaceae bacterium
GCGAACACCATGACCCGTCCGCCCGTCGAGGCGCTCAGCTGGGCACCGGCATCGATCTGGATGCTCGTCGCCTCGTACTGCACCTTCGTCCCGTCCCAGGCGAACGCCGCTTGTGCGTTGGCCCCCGTCGGCAGCGACAGCAGACCGGCGTTGAAGGCGTTTTCCTGCATGCGCAGGGCGGACACGGTCAGCGATCCCGCATCCACTCGCGCACCGTCCTTGAACACCATCCCGTTCGGATTGACGAGATACAGCTCGCCCAGGGCCCGGACGGTCCCCTGGATCACGCTCGGGTCGTTGCCGCCGATGCGGTTGAGAGTCGCGGACGCCGCACCGAGCTGATGATTGAAGAAGACCGTCGCATCACGCCCGACGTTGAAGCTCTGCCAGTCGATGATCGCCCGAAGCGTGGACTGCTCCACCGTGAGCGTCCGGGTCGCATCGTTGACGGCCGCGGTCGCAGCTCCGGATGCCGCGATGTTTCCTGACGAGATCACCGGCACGGGCAGCGTGCCCGCGGGTATCGCGAGATCGGTGGCGTATGCCCCGTCGGCAATGGCCAGCGTCGCGACCGCCGCGGCAATCTTGCGTAGCCGGCGACGGCCTCGTCCCGCAACGGCGTGCTCCCCGACCGGAATGAGCGTGCCGGTGACCCGGCTGAACACGTGGCGGAAGCAGTTGGCATTCATGGTGGTGAGGTCCTGTGGGCCAATCCGGTCGGTGCTAGAAGTCGTACGCGACACGAAGGTGCAGACGCGGATCGCGCTTCTCCGTACCCGGGTCGGTGGTGCTGCGGCGCACGTCTTCCATCGGGAGCCCGACCTCAAGGGTCGCGGAAAGGGAAGACTGGGCCCGGAACCGGAGTCCGAGACCCACGCTCCAGGGCGTGCGCTGCGTGGTCTCGCCGGGGAGGGGGCGCTTGAGGCGGACGCTCGCGGCGTCCACGAAGCCGACCGCGATCAGTTCGCGCGAGCCCGCGCCCTCGCCGGCATCGATGAGCGATGGCGAGCGCAGCTCCGCCGTGGCCATCCAGCCGTCGTCCCCGACGACTTCCGCCTCGTAGTAGCCACGCACGCCGTCTGCACCAGCAGCAATGAACTGTTCCGTATTCACGAGCGGCTGACTGGACGTGTGCGCCGTCAGCTTGAAGAATCCCGTGAAGTTCTTCGGCAGATTCTGCTGGCGCGAAACCTCCGCACGAAGGATCGCGTAGTTGGCGCTGGCGCGGAACCGGCGACGCTCGAACTCGTCGTCCCGATTGCCGAGCAGCGCACTGCGCATCAGCAGATTCGTCTGGATGCTCGCGCGCGTGACGCCCTTGCGTCCGGTCTTCGCCATGCCGTACTGCGCCGTGAACGGCACATAGGTGAGGTTGCCCTCGACGCGCGTCGTCGGGCTGATGCCGACCCCCTGGAACGACTCCTTGTAGTCCGCGCCGTATACCAGGTTGTGGCTGAAGGTCTCGTCACCGGGCAGGGGCAGAATGCCGCGGAAGCCGTAGATGTTGCCGTTACCCACCACCGTGGAACTGCCCAGCGTGGCCACGGTGCTGCGCGAGCGGACCGCGTAGAACGCGAGGATCTGTCCGGAATCCGGCAGCCTCAGGATGTAGTTGCCTGACAGCGCGCGAACCTGCGTGGTGTCCTCGGGCGACGTGAGGTAGAGCAGCGACGCGGAATGGTCCCTGCCCCAGAGATTGTTGTACTTGAGCGTGCCGGACAGGCGTAGCGGCTCGGTGTTGATGGCCTGCCGGTTGTTGAGCTCGACGGTACCAGTGAAGGGCTTCTCCTCCTGGATC
>CAZEDA010000711.1:0-1796 GCA_964510915.1 uncultured Rhodocyclaceae bacterium
GCGTGAGCGTCGAACTGCCCTCGGTCGGCAAGCGCGTCGCGGGCAGCAACCTCACGGTGCTGCCGGCCGCCGATGCCCGAACCCATTCCACCCGGGTGCGCGTCGATCTGCCCGCGGGCATGAAGGATGTGGTGCCGGGCGTCTACGCGCGGGCGCACTTCACGGTGGGCCGGGCACGCAAGCTCGTGATGCCGGAAGTGGCAGCGGTTCACCGCAGCGAAGTGACGGGCGCCTATGTCGTCGGTAGCGGGGGCAAGGTGTCCTTCCGTCAGATCCGCCTCGGCGAACCCGCGGGAGACGGACTGGTGGAAGTGCTCGCGGGCCTCATGCCGGGAGAGAAAGTGGCAACGGCGCCGGTGAAGGCGTCGATCGCCATGGCGCAGGGCACGAAGTCACAGTGAAGCAGGGTCCCGTACAGATCGCACCCGAAGGAGGGAGGCAATGGCACACATCGTGATAATCGGCGCAGGGATCGGCGGCATGCCCATGGCGTACGAGATGCAGGAGAAGGCCCGGCCGGGTGACCGCGTCACGGTCGTGTCCAACGCCCCCACGTTTCATTTCGTTCCGTCCAACCCGTGGGTGGCCGTGAACTGGCGCAAGCGCGACGACATCGAGTTTCCGGTGGCCGAGTATCTGGCGAAGAAGGGGATAGCCTTCACCGCTGCCGGGGCGCGCCGTGTCGTCCCCGAGAAGAACCAGGTGGAACTCGGCGACGGCACGACGCTCGACTACGACTTCCTCGTCATCGCGACCGGGCCGAAGCTCGCCTTCGACGAGATCGAGGGCCTCGGCCCGGCCGGATTCACGCAGTCGGTCTGCCACGTGGACCATGCGCTTGCCGCCGGCGAAGCCTGGGAGCGATTCGTGAAGGCGCCGGGCCCGATCGTCGTGGGCGCCGTGCAGGGCGCGTCCTGCTACGGACCCGCCTACGAGTTCGCCTTCATCATGGAAACCGACCTGCGCCGCCGCAAGCTGCGCGACCGGGTGCCCATGACGTACGTCACGGCCGAGCCTTACATAGGCCACCTGGGCCTGGGCGGCGTCGGCGACTCCAAGACGCTGCTGGAATCCGCCATGCGCGAGCGGAACATCCGCTGGATCTGCAACGCGAAGACCACCCGGATCGAACAGGGCAGGATGCACGTGACGGAGCTGGACGACATGGGCAAGGAGAAGAAGCAGCACGAACTGCCCTTCGCCTACTCGATGATGCTGCCGGCGTTCAAGGGCGTCGACGCAGTGTTCGGCGTGGAAGGGCTCACGAATCCGCGCGGGTTCATCCTGATCGACGAGTTCCAGCGCAATCCGCGCTACAAGAACATCTACGGCGTCGGCGTGTGCGTCGCCATTCCGCCCGTGGAGCAGACACCCGTGCCCACCGGCGCGCCCAAGACGGGCTACATGATCGAGTCCATGGTCACGGCCGTGGCCCACAACATCCGTGCCGTGATGGATGGTGGGGAGCCCGATGAGAAAGCCACCTGGAATGCGCTGTGTCTGGCCGATTTCGGCGACACCGGCGTCGCATTCGTCGCGCTGCCGCAGATCCCGCCGCGCAACGTGAACTGGTTCTCGGAGGGCAAGTGGGTGCACCTCGCCAAGGTCGCCTTCGAGAAGTACTTCATCCGCAAGATGAAGAAGGGCACGTCCGAACCCCTGTACGAGAAGCTGGTGCTCCACAGCCTCGGCATCCGGAAGCTGAAGAGTGACGACTGAGCCGCACACGCCGACCGTGACTCTCGGCATCTCCGGGCGGATCGCGCGCTTCTTTCTCGGCTCGCGTCTCACGCCGC
>CAZEDA010000712.1:0-1787 GCA_964510915.1 uncultured Rhodocyclaceae bacterium
GCGATGGAGAACAAGGGCCTCAACATCTTCAACACCAAGTACGTGCTCGCCCGGCCGGACACCGCGACCGACGCCGACTACATGAACATCGACCGCGTGGTCGCACACGAGTACTTCCACAACTGGACCGGCAACCGCGTCACGTGTCGCGACTGGTTCCAGCTTTCTCTCAAGGAAGGGCTCACGGTGTTTCGTGACCAGGAATTCGGCGCCGACATGTATTCGCGGGCCGTGCAGCGCATCCAGGAAGTCCGCGGCCTGCGCGCGATGCAGTTCCCCGAGGACGCCGGCCCGATGGCGCACCCGATCCGTCCCCAGGCCTACATGGAGATCTCCAACTTCTACACCGCGACGGTGTACGAGAAGGGCGCCGAGATCGTCCGCATGATCCACACCCTGATCGGCAAGGAAGCCTTCCGCCGCGGCATGGATCTCTACTTCGCGCGCCACGACGGTCAGGCCGTCACGTGCGACGAATTCGTGCAGGCCATGCAGGACGCCTCCGGCGTCGACCTGACGCACTTCCGGCGCTGGTACGACCAGGCCGGTACGCCGCGCGTGTCGATCCGCTCGGCCTACGACGATGCCGCCGGGACCTTCACGCTGTCCGTCTCGCAGACCAATGCGCCGACACCGGGTCAGCCCGACAAGCTGCCGCTGCACATTCCGCTCGCGGTCGGCCTGATCGACGCAGACGGCAGGGATCTCCCGCTGCGCCTCGAAGGCGAGACCGCCGAGGGCCCGACCACCCGCGTGCTCTCAGTCACGGAGGCGCAGCAGACTTTCCGGTTCGTCGGCGTCCCGGTCCGGCCGGTGCCGTCGCTCGCCCGCGGATTCTCGGCGCCCGTCGTGCTCGAGTACGACTACCGCGAGCACGAGCTCACGCATCTTCTCGCCCACGACTCCGACCCGTTCAATCGCTGGGAAGCCGGCCAGCGCCTCGCGGTGGACCTCATGCTCCGCTGCATCGAGCAGCGCCGCGCCGGACGCGCGTTCGAGATTCCGCCCTCGTTCATCACGGCGTTCGCACGCGTGCTGGACAGCGCCGGCGACGACCCGGCGTTCGCGGCAGAAGCTCTGGGTCTGCCGTCGGAAGCGTACGTCGGCGAGCAGATGACCGTCGTGGACCCGGATGCGATTCACATCGTCCGCGTCAGGCTGCGTCAGGCCCTCGCCGAGGCGCTGCGCGATCCGCTGCTCGCCACCTACCGGCGGATGGCGGTGCCGGGTCGTTACAGTCCCGATGCCGCATCGGCGGGCCGACGGGCACTGCGCAACCTCTGTCTCGGCTACCTCATGGAACTGGAGGACGACGAGATCCGCGCGATCTGCGTCGCGCAGTTCGACGGTGCCGACAACATGACGGACTCCATGGCTGCGCTGACGGCCCTCGCCAACACCGACTGCCCGGAACGGGAGACCGTGCTCGCGAAGTTCTACGAGCGATGGAAGGACGAGGCGCTGGTGCTCGACAAGTGGTTCGCGGTGCAGGCGATGTCCCGCCTGCCGGGCACGCTGGATCGCGTGCGATCCCTCACGCGGCATGCGAAGTTCGATTTGCGCAATCCCAACCGCCTGCGGTCTCTCATCGGCAGCTTCTGCCACTACAACCCGCTGCGCTTTCACGCCGCGGACGGCAGCGGCTACGCGCTGCTGTCCGACTATGTGATCCAGCTGGACCCGCTCAATCCGCAGGTCGCTGCACGCATGGCGCGCGCGTTCGACCGCTGGCGCAAGTTCGACGAGACGCGCCAGGCCAACGCCCGGGCCGCGCTGGAGCGCATTCG
>CAZEDA010000713.1:0-1780 GCA_964510915.1 uncultured Rhodocyclaceae bacterium
CACACCAGAACAGTCACCGCTTCAATTCCGACCCGCCCAGGAAGATGCGATTCCACGTGGGGCTGATCAGCAGTTCGTTGATGCACACGTGCGGCGGCTGCTCGGCGATCCACAGAATCGCGCGGCCGAGGTCCTCGGGCTGGAGCATGCGGGCGATATCTTCCGGCGACGGCTTGATCGGGCGCTTGTCCATGATGGGCGTGGCGACCTCCGCCGGGCACAGCGCGCACGCGCGGATACCGTTGACGCATTCTTCCTGATTGAGGTGCGAGGTCATCGCGACCACGGCATGCTTGGCCGCGTTGTAGGCGGGCCCGGTCATGTAGGTGTCGAAGCGACCCGACCACGACGAGATGTTGATGACGAGGCCGTCCCTGTTCGCTCGCATCGAAGGCAGCACCGCTGCCGTGCAGTAGTAGCTGCCATCGAGGTTCACGCGGATCACTTCGTTCCATCCGGCCACGGTCTGGTTCTTCCAGAAACGCGACGGCACGTTGAGGCCGGCGCTGTTCACGAGGATGTCGACACGCCCGTGGCGCGCGAGGATCGCCTTCGCGACACGTTCCACATCGTCCGACTGGCTGACGTCGAGCGCCTCGGCTTCGGCCTTTCGTCCTTCGGCGAGCAGTCGCCCGACCTCGGCGTCCAGCACTTCCTGCCGACGGCCGGACAGCACGACGACACATCCGGCCTCGGCGAGCGCGCGTGCGCCCGCGAGCCCGATGCCCGAACCGGCGCCGGTGACCCAGGCGATCTTGCCCTGCAGCGGGGTACCCATGATGTTTCTCCTTTCGTTGATCAGAGTGTGCCGAACGCGCGACGTAGCGCGACACCGGATTGCCGGATCGCGTCACTCGCGGCGTCGACCGCGCCCAGCATCACGTAGAAGCCGTGAATCATGCCGGACATGTTCACAAGCGTGACGTCGATGCCGGCCTCGACGAGTCGGGTCGCGTACTGCACGCCTTCGTCCCGCAGGGGATCGTGGCCGGCGACCAGGACGAACGCGGGCGGCAGACCGGCGAGATCGTCTGCCACCAGCGGCGCGTAGCGGAAGTCCTGCGTGTCACGCGAGGTGCGGAGGTACTGCCCGAAGAACCAGGTGATGGTCTTGCGCGTCAGCAGATGACCTTCGGCGAACAGCTTGTGCGAACGGGTTTCGGGCTCCGGGGCAACGCAGGGATAGATCAGCAGCTGGTAGACGAGCGGCGGCAGACCTTCGTCTCGCGCGAGCAGCGCGGCAACCGTCGCCAGATTGCCGCCGGCGCTGTCGCCGCCCACCGCGACACGCCGGACATCCGCGCCGATCTCACGGCCGTGCTGGAGCACCCAGCGCGTGGCCGCGAGACTGTCATCGACGGCGGCGGGAAACTTCGATTCGGGCGCCAGCCGGTAGTCGACCGCCACCACGAGGCAGTCGCCTTCCTTCGCCAGCCGGCGGCAGGTGCTGTCGTGCGTGTCGAGATCGCCGATCACGAAGCCACCGCCGTGGAACCAGACGAGCACCGGCAGACTTTCGTCGGGGCGCGCGGCGCGTGGCTGGTACACGCGCAACGGGATCGGTCGCATCGGCCCCGGAATGGTCCGGTCCTCGACACGATGGATCGGCTCGTCACGAACATCGAGCCGCTGGACGCGGGTCTTGTACTGGAAGCGCGCCTGCTCAGGCGTGAGCTGCCAGAGTTCGGGCAGGCCGGCGGCCTTCACTGCGGCGAGGAGGGCCTGGACTTGGGGATCGAGTGGCATGGTGTGTCCTATGGAAGGTCCGGAAGGTCTGGTT
>CAZEDA010000714.1:0-1777 GCA_964510915.1 uncultured Rhodocyclaceae bacterium
AGCGCCCGGGCCCGCCAGAAGCTGTCCGAGGACATGAAGACGCGCCTGTTCCCGCTCGCCGATGTCGGCAACGCTGCGCTCTCGCTCTACGACGACGCCTGGGAGAAGATCCTCGAGAACCATCGGGGCGGCAGACGCGCACGCAAATGATCCCGGGGCTCATGCGCAAACCTTCGCGGTCTCCCGGCAGACCCACGCTGCGCGCTCAGCTGTTCGCGGCACTGGGCGTCGTCGTGGCGCTCGGCGCCACGCTGGCCTTCATCGGCTACCTGAACGTGCGGGATCTCCAGCAGGCCACCCAGTCCCTGGTGGGGCGGACGATCGCGGCTCGCGAGGCGAGCCTGCGCCTGCAGAGCGATTTTCTCCAGGCGCGCATCGCGGAGACCGCGTTTCTCGGGGAGTGGTCCACCGCAGGCTTCGAGGCCGCACGGGCCGATCACGTCGCACGCTGGCGCACCCACATCGACGCCTCCCGGCGCCAGCTCGCCCTCTTGAACGAGGGCGCGTCCGCGCATCGCTCCAGCGCCGAACTTGCCGTGCTCACGGCGCGACTCGATCGCCTGCTTGCCGAGTACGAAACGCAGTTCGACGAGGCGCTGAAGCAGATCGCCCTGCGCGCGGCGGACAATGGCATCGAGGTGGATCTCAAGCAGAGACTCGAACGACTCGCCGCGTTGGCGCGTTCCAGTGGCGACCCGGGCCTGCGCTCGTCCGTGGCGACAATGAACGAGAGCCTGCGCGGCTATCTTGCCTACGGGAGACAGGAATACTTCGACCGGGCGCGAATCGAGGCGGCTGCGATCCGGCGATCCCCTGCGGCGAGTGCGGCGATGCGGAAGGCGGTGGACGAGTATCTGGCGCAGCATCGGCACCTCGTGGATCTCCAGACCGGTGTCGAGGTGGCCACGGGTTCGTACCGCAATCTCACCAGCGAGTTTCTGGAGCACACCGGAGAGATCGTCCGCATCGCGGATGAAGCGATCACGCTGGCCAATGCGGATCTGTCGGCCATCGGCCACCGGGGATTGGGCATGCTGCTCATCGCGACGCTGGCGTCGTTCGGCGCCTCTGTCCTCGTCACCGCCTGGCTGGGCGCGCGCATCGCCCGTCCGATGGCACGGCTGACTCAGGCATTTCGCGATCTGGGGCGCGGCGAACTGCCGCCGCCCGTGGTCGTGGAAGGCGGGCGCGAACTCGCCATGCTGGGCGAGACCTTCAACGCCATGGCGGCGGATGTGGCGCGGCGCACGGACGAACTGTCAGCGATCAACCGGGAGCTCGGCAAGGCCGTCGCCGACGCGCGGGAAGCGCGGGAGGCCGCCGAAGCCGCCAGCCGCGCGAAGAGCGAGTTCCTCGCCGTGATGAGCCACGAGGTGCGCACGCCGATGAACGGGGTGCTCGGTGCAGCGGAACTGCTGCTCGATACGGAACTGCGCAGCGAGCAGCACAGTCTCGTCGAGACCGTCGTGCGATCCGGACGCTCGCTCATGGTGGTGCTGAACGACATTCTCGATTTCTCGAAGATCGAGGCCGGACGGCTCGAACTGGAATCCGTGGCGTTCGACGTCTGCCAGATCGTGGAGGACGTGCTGGAACTCATGGCCGAGAGGGCCGACGCCAAGGGCATCGAACTGGTGTCGCGACTGCCTGTGGCATCGCCGAGCATCGTCCTGGGCGATGCCGGTCGTCTGCGGCAGATCCTGGGCAATCTCGTCGGCAACGCGATCAAGTTCACGGCGACCGGTTCGGTCACGGTATCCGTCGAGTTCGGCGTGGT
>CAZEDA010000715.1:0-1776 GCA_964510915.1 uncultured Rhodocyclaceae bacterium
GCGCGGGTGGGAGAGCTGCTCGATGCCATGGCGGAACGGACCACGGTCGACCTGATCGAGGATTTTGCCTCCGCCATCCCGATCGAGATCATCGGCAACCTGCTCGGCGTGCCGCACGACGAACGGGGCCCGCTGCGGGAATGGTCCCTCGCCATCCTGGGCGGGCTCGAACCGAGGCTGTCCGACGCGCAACTGGCCCGGGGCAATGCCGCGGTGACGGAGTTTCTGGCGTACTTGCGCACGCTCGTGACCCGCCGCCGCGCAAAGCCCGGGGACCCGGACCGCGACGTGCTCACGCGGCTCATCCAGGGCGAGCCGGACGGCACGCAGCTCAGCGAGGCGGAACTGCTCCACAACTGCATCTTCCTGCTGAACGCCGGGCACGAGACCACGACGAACCTCATCGGCAACAGCCTCGTGCTGCTGCACGACTGGCCCGAAGCCCGTGAGGCACTCGTCGCCAACCCGGAGCACATGCGCTCTGCCGTGGAGGAGTTCCTCCGCTTCGAGAGTTCCAACCAGCTGGGCAACCGTCGTGCACTCGTCGAGACGGAAGTCGGCGGCGTGAGCCTGCCGGCGGGCTCGCTCATCACGCTGTGCATCGGCGCGGCCAACCGCGACCCCGCGCAGTTTCCCGACCCCGACCGCCTCGACATCCTGCGCACACCCAATCGTCATCTGGCTTTCGGCTCCGGCGCGCATCTGTGCGCGGGGCACGCGCTCGCGCGCCTGGAAGGCCGCGTGGCGCTGACGATGTTCCTCGCACGCTTTCCGCGCTATCGCCTGGACGGCGCACCCACGCGCGGCGGGCGCGCGCGATTCCGCGGCTTTCTGCAGGTGCCCTGCCGCGTCACCGGATGACTTCACCATGTTCGTAGCTGCCGGCGAATCCCTCATCGACCTGGTCGTGCAACCCGACGGGCGGTACTTCCCCGCACCGGGCGGCGCCCCGTTCAACTTCGCGTGCGCAATGGCCCTGCAGGGCGTGCGCACCGGTTACCTGAATCCGCTGTCTACGGACGCCTTCGGGCGGCTCCTCCTCGCCACACTGGCCCGCGCCGGCGCCGTCCCGCTGGGCCCGGAAGTGACAGCGCCCTCCTCGCTCGCGGTCGTCACCACCGATGCGCAGGGCGTGCCGAGCTACGGGTTCTACCGGACCGGCATCGCCGACCGCGCCATCGATGCCGCGCAGCTGAAAGCGCGCATCCCGGCCGATGCCATCGCCCTGCACTCGGGCGGCCTCGCGCTCGTGCCCCCGGACGACGCCGTGATCCGCGACGTGATGCGCCACATGCGCGCCAAGGGTCTGCCCTGCACACTCGACGTGAACGCCAGACCCGCCGTGATGGCCAGCCTCGGCATCGCCCCGGACGCCTACCGCGCCGCCGTGCTCGAGACCGCCGCCCTGGCCACCGTGGTGAAGGTGAGCGACGAAGACCTCACGCACCTGGGCTTCAGCGGTGACATCCGCGAATCCGCCGCGACCTTCCTCGACCGCGGCTCGGCACTCGTCGTGCTCACGCTGGGAGAGCGCGGCGCCGTCGCGCTCGGTCGTGGCCTCGCCATCGAACAACCAGCCGCGCGTGTGGATGTCGTCGACAGCGTGGGCGCCGGTGACTGCTTCTTCGCGGGATTCCTTGCGCATCTGCTGCGCCACCAAGCCATGGCCTCGGTCATAGCAGGACAAGCCACCCGCGACACGGTACGCCCCGCCCTCCAGCACGCCACCGCATGCGCCGCCATCAACCTGCAGCGCCAGGGGTGCCAGCCGGCGAC
>CAZEDA010000716.1:0-1773 GCA_964510915.1 uncultured Rhodocyclaceae bacterium
TTAAGGATGGCTTAAGGCAGCGCGATCAGGATGGCAACCGTGTGCAGGAACGCACTCGATCCCTGGAGACACCACATCATGAACACCCGACTCACCAGCAAGACCCGTCAGATCGTCGCCGTCCTCGCCTGCGCAGGCATCCTGGCCGGAGGCCTGGAACTCACCTTCCAGCAGGCAGGTACTCCCATGCTCGGCACGGCCACGGCAGCAGCTCCGGCGTCGAACGCTGTCGCGCGGCCCGCCACTGCCTTGCCGGACTTCGCCAGTCTCGTCGCCCGTCATGGGCCAGCGGTCGTGAACGTGAGTGTCGTGGGCAAGGCCAAGGCGAGCGACGCCAGCGACAGTGACTCCGAGTCGCTTCCGCCCTTCTTCCGGCGCTTCGTGCAGCCGGACAACACGCCGACGCACGGTGTCGGATCGGGCTTCATCGTAAGCGCCGACGGCATCATCCTCACCAATGCCCACGTGGTGGATGGCGCGGACGAGGTGACGGTGCGCCTCACGGACAAGCGCGAGTTCCAGGCGAAGGTGCTGGGAACCGATGAGCGCACGGATGTCGCCGTGCTGAAGATCGAGGCAACGGGCTTGCCGGTGGTCACGACCGGCACGTCCGGTGACGTGCGAGTCGGTGACTGGGTGCTGGCCATCGGGTCGCCCTTCGGTCTCGACAACACCGTCACGGCCGGCATCGTTAGCGCGAAGAGCCGCTCGCTGCCGAGCGACAGCTACGTGCCCTTCCTGCAGACCGACGTCGCCGTGAACCCGGGGAACTCCGGCGGACCGCTGTTCGACACGGCGGGATCGGTGGTGGGCATCAATTCCCAGATCTTCAGCCGGACAGGCGGGTATCAGGGCCTCTCGTTCGCCATCCCGATCGAGGTGGCACTACAGGTGAAGGACGAGATCCTCGCGCATGGGCGTGTGGACCGCGGATGGCTCGGCATCACGCTGCAGGAAATGTCGCAGGGGCTCGCGTCGTCCTTCGGCCTGTCGAAGCCCGACGGCGCTCTCGTGAACGCGGTAGTGCCGGGCAGTCCGGCAGACAGAGCCGGCCTGAAGGCGGGCGACGTGATCGTGAAGGTGGACCGCACCGCGATCGAAGGTCCGGCCGACGTGCCGGGCGCGATCGGCAGGCTGCGTCCCGGCGTCAAGGTGAAGTTGGAGATCTGGCGAGGCGGTCGCGAGCAGACGATCGATGCGACCCTCGCCCAGCCGCCGGAAGCGAAGGTCAAGGTGGCTGCCACGCAGGACAACACCGGCGGGCGTCTGGGGCTGGGCGTGCGGCCGCTCACGCCGGATGAGCGACGCGAGTCCGGCATTCCCGGCGGGCTGGTGGTGGAGGATGTGCGCGGTGCCGCGGCGCGTGCCGGCATCCGGCCCGGGGATCTGATCCTGTCGATCAGCGGCGCGCCGGTGCAGAGCGCGGAAGACGTGCAGAAGATCCTGAAGCAGTCGGGCAGCCACGTCGCCCTGCTCGTGCAGCGGGATGGCATGCAGATGTTCGTGCCGATCACGATCGGCAAGGCCTGACGCGCCGCCCTGCCCGGGGACCGGACTGCGCCAGTGCGCAGCCCGGCCTCCTCCCCCGGGGCCAATCGTTTGTCAGCGCTTGGGTGATGACCGAAATGCGATACGTCGTGCTATTGGGAGCGTGGACCCCGGGCATAGCCCGGGCTACGGGTTCCGGCTCCGCTTTGCGCGTAGCCCGGACCTCCCGCTAAGCGCGTGACGGCGCCGAAATCCCGTAGCCCGGGCTCCGCCCGGGGACCGTCA
>CAZEDA010000717.1:0-1771 GCA_964510915.1 uncultured Rhodocyclaceae bacterium
CGCCACCGACTGGAAGCAGACCGCCCCCACGGTGTGGCGCTTCAACCTGCGCAAGAACGTGAAGTTCCACGACGGCTCGCCGTTCACCGCCGACGACGTGATCTTCAGCTACGAGCGCGCCAAGGGCGAAGGTTCGGACGTCCGCGTCTACGTCGCGGCCATCCGCGAGATCCGCAAGGTGGACGCCAACGCCATCGACATCGTCACCACGGAGCCCTTCACCATCCTCCCGCAGACGGTGGGCCGCTGGTACATCATGTCGAAGAAGTGGTGCGAGAAGAACAACGCGATGCGTCCGGTCGACGTGCGCAAGGGCACCGAGAACTACGCGAGCACCCACGCCAACGGGACGGGCCCCTTCAAGCTCGAATCCCGCCAGCCAGGCGTGAAGACCGTGTTCGTCCCCAATCCCGAGTGGTGGGGCAAGCCCGAGCACAACGTCACCGAAGCCATCTTCACGCCCATTGCCAACGATGCCACGCGCGTCGCGGCACTCATCAGCGGCGAGATGGACATGGTGGATCCGGTGCCGCTCCAGGACGTGCCGCGCATCCGGAGCAATCCCGATCTGCAGATCAGACAGTCGCCGGAGATGCGCACCATCTTCCTCGGCATGGACCAGAAGCGTGACGAGCTGCTGTTCTCCAACGTGAAGGGCAAGAACCCCTTCAAGGACAAGCGCGTCCGCCAGGCGGTCTACCAGGCCATCGACATCGAGGCGATCCGCACGCGCATCATGCGCGGTGTGTCCACCCCGGCAGGCATCATGGTGGCGCCGTCGGTGGAGGGCTTCGTCCCCGAGCTCAACAAGCGGCTGCCATTCGATCCTGACGGTGCCCGCAAGCTCCTCGCGGACGCCGGTTACGCCAGCGGCTTCGAGGTGGGGATGAACTGCCCCAACGACCGCTACGTGAACGACGGCGAGATCTGCCAGGCCGTCGCCTCCATGCTGGCGAAGGTCGGCATCAAGGTGAACCTCGTCGCCGAGCCGAAGACGCAGTTCTTCCCCAAGGTGCTCTCGCGCAACGTGTCGTTCTATCTCGCCGGGTGGACGCCCGCGAGCCAGGATGCCCACAACGCGCTGTTCGCGCTGATGTCGACGCCCGGGGAGGGCGCACAGGGACAGTTCAACGGCGGCGGCTATTCCAACCCGAAGGTCGACGACCTCACCCGCCGCATCGGCGCGGAGAACGATCCCGCGAAGCGCACCGCCATGATCGCGGAGGCCTTCCGGATCCACCAGGACGACATCGGCCACATTCCCCTGCACCAGCAGCCGATCACGTGGGGTCTCCGGAAGTCCGTGGACATGGTGCAGATCCCCGACAACTTCCAGTACCTGCGATGGGTGACGGTGAAGTAGTGCGCGCCTCGTGAGCACCGGCGGTCGCAGTGATGAAGTGGTGGCGCCCGCGGCGATGAGCCGCTGGCGTCGCTGGCTCGACTCCGACATCGCCTGGTCGTTCCGGCGGTCGCCGGTGGCGATCGTCGCCGCCGTGGTCGCCGTCATCTGCGTTGTCGGCGCCCTGTTCGCCGGATGGATCGCGCCGCACGACCCGTTCGACCTCGCCTCGCTGGAACTCATGGATGCCCTGCTGCCGCCCGCCTGGACGGCCGAGGGGCGTGCCACGTATCTGCTCGGTACCGACGACCAGGGACGCGACGTGCTGTCGGGCATTCTCTACGGCGCGAGGATCTCGCTGCTGGTCGGCGTGGGCTCCGTGGTGGTCGCGATGGTGCTGGGCGTCTCGCTCGGTCTGCTCGCCGGCTA
>CAZEDA010000718.1:0-1762 GCA_964510915.1 uncultured Rhodocyclaceae bacterium
CAGTGATCCAGCGCAGCTCTCGGGTTCAATGACCCAGCTGGCTTCGATCGCCACCGAACCGGCATGAACATCTCCAAGTATTGGTCCTGATCGCGACGCGCTCCGCCAGCACCGGTGCGCGACGAGCGAGATCCTCGTCTTTCTGTGACTACCGCATCGTCCCCGGACTTTCAGCGTCCGAACGTCTTGCGAGGCGTTCAACGCCATCCAGCTCGGCCTGCGATCGGAACGAACCTGGCTGTCGAGCAAGCATCTACTTGAAGGCGATCGGCTCGACATCTATCGGCTGGAGCACCGAGTAGACCCAGTGCCGACAATCACGCCCGTGCGATCGGCGTACCGCCGATGACAGTTCGACACCAACACATCTGCACGGAACATTGATCCCTCTCAAGGTCGGGCGGCCAGTGCCTCGCCATACTGGCTTCAAGTCAGGGAGGGATCTCGCTATGAAAATCAGGTGCGCGTTCTTGGGGTGGGCAGCCGTTGCGGCTGTCTGTGGTGGCGTCGCTAGCGGTATGTCCTATGCCGGCGAGATCGACTGCTCGGGGACGAAGAAGTCGATCTCGGCTCCATTCCGGGAGGCTGTCCGCGTTGGGGATCATCCGAGTCACGAACTCGTCCTCGCGGTCCGGACCCATGCGATCTCGAGCCGGTCTCCCGATCTCGACGGCAGCGAACTCACTACCTATGCGCTGCAGGACGAGCACGCAGGCAGCGGTGCCCAGACCGGCTATTTCCTCTACGCGCTGACGAACGGTGAGCGTCTCTGGGCGAAATTCGAATCGGTGAGCGCCCTCACGGGGACACGCGATGCGTGGGAGGTCACCTATCAGGGCGTGTTCCGGTTCACGGGCGGCACCGGTCGATACGCGGCGATTCGCGGTGGCGGTCAGTACCAGGGCAGGGTTCGGCCCGCCACCGGGTTCGAGGAGACCTTTGCCTGCGCCATGGAGTACTGATCGGCGTGGTCAGTCCCCTGGGCAGACAAGACTGGAGTTGAGACTTGCCTGAAGGCGCTTTCCGATGACCGCACCCGGGACCCGACGGTCGTTCCTTCGCACGACGGGCAGCCTGATGGCGGCGCCGCCGTGGGTCGGACGTTTGCCGCACGCACGGGCCGCGCAAACGATGAGCCCCGCCGAAGCGGGGCTCTGACCGGGCTGTGCTGGGGCGGACCGCCTCAACCGCGGCGGCGGCGCCCGAGGAGCGCACCCGCAGATGCGGCCAAGCCCAGGAGCGCGAGAACGTCGGGTTCAGGTACCCGGTTACCCGTGTCCGTCAATTGCACGGAGAACGTTCCCGGCATCCGAATAGAGACGTCCCGAAACTCGGTCGTGCAGTCCGTCGGAGTGCCGCCGCCAATCGGCACGACGCAGGATGATTTCGGCGCAGTGCCTGCGGCTATGTACGACAATGTGTCTGCACCGCTGAGGGACACGGTATCCGGCTGATTGACACTGTCGAAGCTGACGGCAGGGTTGTACCCGTTGGCGAGAGAGAACGACACGGTGAAGATTCCGCCGCTCGTCACCGTGTCAGACGCATCGATCCCGCTGAGGACATCCGTCCCAGGGGCGCCGGAATCCGCGGTGAAGCTGGCGAAGTTGAAGATTCCGGTCCCGGGCCCGGTCTCGGCGCCGACGGTGAACCCGCCGGACACGGTGTAGGTGAAGGCCGTACCGCTGAACGTGTACTGCTGCCCGGTGATGTAAGCGGCTTGGCCAACCGATGCGGCCACTGCGAGCACGCCTCCACCTAC
>CAZEDA010000719.1:0-1758 GCA_964510915.1 uncultured Rhodocyclaceae bacterium
CTGGCGCAGCCCACCGACGCCCGCGCATGGGGCCGCGTGACGCAAGACGCCGCCCTCCTGGGCTACATCGAAAAGACCAAGCTGGTCGCGCCCGCGGTCAGCAGCAATGCGACCGGCAAGCCGCTGTGGCGCCGTGGGCCGCAAGCATGAGCGACCGCCTGCGCTCCATCCCCGATGTCCGGTGGCGCATGACCGGCGTAGGCATGCCCGGCAACTTCCGCTGCATGCACTGCCGCCAAGACCGCCCGTGCATGGGCCGCCGCATGCGCCTGTTCCGCGGCGCGCGGGTGTGGTTCTGCGCTCACTGCGCGAAGGACAAGCCATGATTTCCCGCGAAGCCTGCAAGGAAGCCCAGCAGCAGATGGGCGCGCTCTCCGAACGCGAGCGCGAGGTCATCGTGCTGGCCGGCAAGGGACTGACCGACGGCGAAATCGGCGCTGCGCTGAACCTCACGCGCAACACCATCAACACGTACACCAAGCAGGCGTTCCGCAAGCTCAAGGTCAACACGCGCGCCGAGGCCGCGGTCATCGCTGCGAAGGCGGGGCTGGTGTGACATGGCTGTATGTGCCATCGAGCTTTTCTCGGGTGTGGGCATGCTCGGAGAAGGACTGCGAGCCGGGCTCGCCCACCTGGGTGTCGCGTATCGCACCGTTTGCCACGTTGAGCGGGAAGCTCACGCAGCCGCAGTTCTGGCGGCGCGCATGGAAGAAGGAAGCATGGATGCGGCTCCTGTCTGGTCCGACGTATGCACCTTCGACGCTGCAGCGTGGCGTGGCCGAGTGGATTGCGTCGTTGCCGGCTTCCCCTGCCAGGATCTCAGCATCGCCGGCCGCCGGGCCGGGCTTGAAGGAGCCCGGAGCGGACTGTTCTACGAGGTCATGCGAGTCGCCGAGGACAGCGGCGCGGCTTTCATGTTTCTCGAGAACGTGCAGGGCCTGTTCTCTGCCCCCGGATATCAGCCGCGATGCCTATGCGGCTGGGATTTTGGATGGGGAGGGGTCGATCAGCATCCAGAAGCGCGGCGAAGTGCGCGTGGACGTGGGCATGGCCGAGAAGGCGATCCCGCTGCTGAACTGGCTGCATCGGACCTATGGGGGCTCGGTGCGGGCGACGGGGGCGCAGACCGAGAAGTGGCAGGCGCGCTACTGCTGGACGCTGACCACGGATCCGGCGATCTGCTTTCTCCGGCTGATGACGCCTTACCTGACCGTCAAGGCCGAGATCGCGCAGGCGATCTTGCGCGCCGACATGGTGGATCGGGACAGCCGGCGCGGGTTGCACCGAGCATGGACACCGGAGAGGTTTGCGGCGTTCGAGGAAGCGCGGGCGACAGCATTGAGGGTGAACCGCAAGGGCCCGCCATCAGCCCCACCGGAGTGGGTTGCCCGGCGTGTGGGCGCTCGATGGGAGAGCAGACAGGGCGATCTACTCACGGGGCTTTCCGAGACATTCTCTGGCGACTGGCCGCGGGCGGGTGGTCTGCGGAATGGCTGTGTGTTTCAGCGTCCGACGTGGGCGCCAGCCACGGCCGCGCACGGTGGTTCTGCGTCGCCTGGCGCGACATGGCTGACGCCGGCGGGCATGGCGGGCATGGATCACTCAGGCAAGGCCGGGGCGGGCGGGGAGTTCGCGCAGCAGGCGACGCAATGGATGACGCCGGATGCCTACGCGCCGACGAAGGAATACACGCGAGACGGCGTGGTCAAGGGTCAGGAGCGGCTGACGGTCGCGGGGCAGGCGGTTCGCTGGCCGACC
>CAZEDA010000720.1:0-1756 GCA_964510915.1 uncultured Rhodocyclaceae bacterium
GAAGCTCTGGAAGATCTCGCTGCTGTCGTCCATCGTGATGAGGAACGGCTCGAAGCTCTTCCGCGGACCCTTGTCGTACGCGAGCAGCTGATACGTGTGTCCGCGCTTGGTGCCGCGACGCACGACTTCCATTCCGGCGCCGTGACTCACGAGTTGCGCGCCGCCATCCGGGCGGTCGAACTCGCGGAACAGATGGGCCATGGATACCCCGAGAACGCTCGACAGTTTCACGAGGGTCTCGAGGCTGGTGGAGGCCTGTCCGTTCTCGATCTTGGAAATCATGCCGCGACTGATCTGCGCCTGCGCTGACACATCGGCGATGGTGAGCCGCTGCTGCAGTCGAAGCTCGCGGATCACGTTGCCGATGTGCCGTTCGAGGCTCATCCGTTCGGCGGTCACTGAGGGAACTTCCACGGGTTCGAGAGTCGGGATGGCGCGTGGCCTGGTGGTCATGGGAACGGTGGGAAGGGTGGCAAGGGTTGCTGACTCGGGCCTGTCCGCGTCTCTTCGAAGGCTGCGCAATCTGAAGAGGGCTTCATCGATGGAAACGACCTTGCTCATTATAGTCACCCGACCTTCGCCATTTCGAGTTCGTGGCGTGATTACACGCCTTTGGTCTCTCCTCGCCAGCCGATGCGGACCGTCCGCAAGGAGGCGACGCATGCACGTGAACGGTGCGCGCGCCCCACGGCGATCCGGTGGAGTGGGGGTGTTTCCAGTGTGGCGTCGCCACGCCGAAACCGCGACGCACACGATCTGCGGAGCGTTCTTCTCATAGAGCGCGCAGGGGGTGCCGGGTCACGGAACGACCGTTTCCGGACATCGTGCAGGCGGCCAGGTCTCCGGGCTCTTTCGAAACAGAAAAGCATAAGTCGCTCCTTCCGGAATCCGGTCCGGGTCTGCGCCATCCGTGTGCAGGACGCCGGTGAAGTAGCGGACGATCGTCTGCGTTGCCCGGGCGCTCACGGCCGGCTTGTAGATCCACGGCACGCCGTCGGCCGACGCGTTGTGTTCGCGCAGCAGCGCGCTCTCCGGATCACTCGTACAGCCGACATACCACTCGTCGAATCGCCCGCCCAGGGACTTCATGTAGAGCAGGAATTCGTACTTGATCTGCTGAACGCTGAAGCAGGTCTGGCGCTCCATGATTCCTCCGAAGTTTCCCAAGTGGCAACTAATGTACCCCAAGGTGGAAATTTCGTGGTGAAACGTCCTAAATCGGGGCGCGAAAATCCCAATTGCACCGCCAGAGAGCAAATGTTTCTTGTCAGGAAACTTCTAAATCCCTGTTCTAAAGGAACTATGGTCTGAGTGGGGTCTTGGTACGCGAGTTGCCTATTGAGAAACATGCGTGCTTCACAGGAAACACGCCATCCCGCCTAACTCGCCCAAGGAGTAGAAGAGAAATGGAACGCTCTAGGAGGTCATTCCTGAAGTCAGGGGCATCGCTTGCTGCCGGTGGCGCCGCAATCGGAGGTTTTCCGTACTTTTTCGTGAAGGACGCCAACGCCCAGGGAGCACCCTGGGTGAAGAAGGGCGGGAAGATCAAGGTCGGGGTGCTGTTCTCCCTCACGGGCAGTCTGGCCGTGGTCGAGACGGATTCCAACCAGGTCGTCCAGTTCGCGATCGACAAGATCAACAAGGCGGGCGGGATCATGGGCATGCAGATCGAGCCCGTCCTGATCGACGCCAAGTCGGACATCAAGGTGTACTCGGAGAAGATCAGCCAGCTCATCCTGCGCGACCGGGTCATCGC
>CAZEDA010000721.1:0-1753 GCA_964510915.1 uncultured Rhodocyclaceae bacterium
TCAGGTAGTCGAAGCAGCATGAAAAACGGGAGCGAAAGCTCCCGTTTTTCTTTTGCGCGTTCGAAAGCGCACGTTCCAAACCCGTCGCTGCCCGGCCAGAACCCCGCTATGCGGATACAACCAGCCCGTTCAGAATCGAGCGGGTATTGAAACTGGCGAAGTCCTGCTGAACCGCTTTTGCGGCCCGCCTGAAACCTGCACCGTCATCCCCGACCATGCGCCCGAGTGCCGTCCGCAACTGTTCATAGTTCGCGCTGCCCGCACGCAATGAAATCCCCGCCCCGGCATCGACCACACGCGACATGGTGAGGAACTGATCCATGTTCGAACACAGACCGATGACCGGCGTGCCGGTCGACAAGGCCTGATAGACCGTCGCACTTCCGCCATTGCAGATGACGAAATCGGCGCGCGCAGCGGCTTCGAGCCCTGGCAGATAGTCGGCAACGAAACAATGCGGTCCGGGCGAAGCCACGTCCGAGCGCCCCGCCGTGGCCGTCATCGCATTGACCTGCACATCGGCCAGCGCGCGAAATACCTCCGGCAGCAGATCGACCCGCCCGGTGGAACCCAGCGTGACATAGGCAAGCGGCCCGGACGGCATCGACGTCCACCAGTCCGGCAGCGGCATCGAGGGCGACCAGATGATGGGCCCGATGAAATGGTGGTTGGGCGGACAGTCCGGACGCACCGGCACCAGACCCGGCGTGTCGGCGTAAAGCGTCAGATCGCCGTCGGTGTAGGCATGGCGCACATCGGGAAAGCCGCTCAAGCCGTGCTTTCTGCGTACCGCGTTGAGCGGCCCGGCGTGCAGTCGGAAGGCGAGCGGCTGCGCCAGCCGGAAAATCGGCTCTGCCAGCGCGGGTCCGAGCACACGGGTCAGAGTGATGTCCGGCAAGGGAAAGCGAGAATGCGCCGACCACGGGCTCCAGTGTGCATTGCAGAGCGCGAAGTAAGGGATGCCGACCAGGCGCGCCGACACGCTCAGCGACAGACGGAAGTCGCCGATGACCACATCGGGACGTTCGCGCTGCAGCAACGCGATGTCGGCCTCGACATAGCGCTCGAGCTCGGCACGGGTGTACAGCGGCGCACCGGCCGCGAGGCGATCGAGAAAGAGCTTGGCCGGAATACTCTCCAGCCCGAGCCTGCGAAGGTCCGTTCCGCGAAAGCACAGATCGAAGGCCGGTGCGGACGCGACCGACACATCATGCTGCGCCGCGAGACCCGATGCCAGCACGACCGGCCGGGCGACATGCGCAAGAGATACCGCCTCCGCCACGAACAGAACGCGGCGGCGGGTCGACATCAGGCGCCCTCGGCGCGACCGAACAGGCCGAAGCGCGTCAGTTCGGCGACGGTCTGCTGATAGCGATCCTCCGACGGCTGTCCGCCCGCCCAACCGGCAAATTCCGCCATGCCCTGATCAAGCGTACGCGCCGGCTCGTAACCGAGCACTGCGCGGGAGTGCGCCAGATCGGCAACGCATCCGAAGATGTCGCCGACACGGAACTCCCCCTTGTCCTCCATCGTCACCGGCTTGCCGACAGCGCGTGCGAGCGCGTTGGCGATGTCGGCGATCGTGCTCGCCTCGCCGGCGCCAACATTGAAGACGGAGCCCGGCGCCACGTCGGCAACCAGCGCACGCATGTTCGCCGCAACGACGTCGGACACATGCACGAAGTCACGCACAGGCAAGCCGCCCTCGTACACCGAGATCGGCTGACCGGCGCAGATGCGCGAATAGAAGATC
>CAZEDA010000722.1:0-1752 GCA_964510915.1 uncultured Rhodocyclaceae bacterium
ACCAGTCCCGAAAGACCGTGGTAGTAGAAGCTGCCCTGCCGGTCCGTCGCGAACCAGTGCAGCCGGGAGTCCCACCAGGTACGGGCAAATCGGGACAGTTCCGCGCGCAGCACGTCGCGGTACATTTCCGGAAAGCGATCGTGACAGCCTTCGCCGAACAGGCGCCGGAAGTCTTCGAATCCGAGGCGCCGGATCCCCGCCATCTTGAGTTCGAGGAGAGCGGTCTGACGGGGGTTGGCGTCGACCGCGTGGACTGCGGCAGGCCCGCACAGGGCGTAGTCGAGCGCGTTGCAGCCGGCGCTGGTGATGACGAGCACCGTGTCGTCCGGGCCGAGGTCGAGCGCGACACGGTCGACCGCCGGGTCCTCCCAGCAGGTGTTGTAGACGAGCGAACGCCCGTAGAGCGCACCGAACACGCGCTGGTCGAAACGGTCCATCAGCGACGCCTTCCGGGCGCGGATCGCGATCGATGGAGCAAGCGCTGCGGAAGAAGCGGTCATGGCGGCCTCTGGGACGGGACGCCGTGAAGGTAAGATGCCGACGTGACAGCGCGATGAATCCGGAACGGCGCCTTGGCCCGGTTCCCGGCGTCCTCGCGTTCCCGACCAGCCATCCGGACGCGACCACCGTGCCCAACCTCGACCCGATCACCCTCTCCGTCATCCAGAGCGGCCTGCAGCAGGTCTGCAACGAGATGGACCTCGCCTTCGTCCGCTCGGCGTTCAGCCCCGTCATCTCGGAGGCGCTGGACCGGTCCGACGGCATCTACCACCGCGATACCGGCGCGCTGATCGCCCAGGGCGACCTGGGCCTGCCGGTGTTCGTGGGCACGATGCAGTACTCCACGCAGGCCGTGATCGAACGCGCGCGGGATCTCGCCCCGGGCGACGTGTACATCCTCAACGACCCGTACCTCGGCGGCACTCACCTCATGGACGTGAAGTTCGTGAAGCCGTTCTTCTACCGGGGGGAACTGTGGTGCTGGCTGGCCAACACCGGCCACTGGCCCGACACCGGCGGCATGGTGCCCGGCGGGTTCTCGGCCAACGCCACCGAAGTGGAGCAGGAAGGCCTGCGCCTGCCCCCGGTCAAGCTCTTCAAGCGCGGCGTGCTCGACCAGGAAATCCTCTCCATCATCCTGTCGAACATCCGCCTCGCCGATCAGCGCATCGGCGACATCGAGGCGCAGGCTGCTGCGCTGTCGGTGGGAGAGAAGCGGCTCACCGCCCTGCTCGACCGCTACGGCGCGGACGTCGTCGACGGCGCCATCACCGAACTGGAGCAGCGCGCTTCGCGGCAGATGCGCGCGCGGATCGCCACCATTCCCGACGGCACCTATCACGGCGAGGCCTGGGTGGATTCCGACGGCGTCGTGGATCAGCCGCTGCGAATCGCCATGGCCGTGACCAAGCAGGGCGAGACGCTGTCCTTCGACATGACCGGCTCCAGCCCGCCCTGTCGCGGCCCGATGAACAGCGTGATCGCCACGACGCGTTCGTCCATCTATCTCGCCGTGAAGCACATCTTTCCGGAGGTGCCGATCAATGCCGGCACCTTCGAACCGCTGCGCATCACCGATCCCGAAGGGACGTTCCTCTACGCGCGCTATCCGCGCCCCGTGTCCGGCTGCGCCGCCGAGGTGAGCCAGCGCATTGCCGAGGCCGTGTTCGACGCCCTCGTGCAGGCCATGCCCGACCGGCTGTTCGCCGCGCCCGCGGGCACGTCGGGCAACTTCGCGCTGGGCGGCAACGA
>CAZEDA010000723.1:0-1748 GCA_964510915.1 uncultured Rhodocyclaceae bacterium
CGAGCGGCTCCTGCGGCTCGCCGAGTTCCTCGAGTTCCAGCGCATCAGGCGAGAGAACGAAGCCGAACAGATCGCACAGCTCCGAGCGATCCGCCATCGTATCCAGAAGAAATTCGAAACGGCTGCCCGCCTTCATCTTCCCGGCCGACTTGCCGCGGCCGAGTTCGGGGCGCGACACCGTCTTGAGAGTGCCGAGCGCGCGCAACTCCGAGATCACGTTGATCATTTCGGCCGGCGGATCGATCACCGGGAACTTCAGGCGGTATCGCATCGTGCCCGGTGGCGGCGCGAGCACGCCGATGTCCGACTGGGCCGGTGTCGCGGACTGACCGGAGGAGAAGGCTTCCAGGCTCGCGCGCACGGCGGCTTCCTTCTCGGGATCGGCCGGCTCCCCGGACTGGCGCGCACTGAGCAGGCTCGCGATGACGTCGTTCGCCTGCAGGAGGGCGTCCACCATCCCGGAGGTAAGGGTCAGCTCCTGCTTGCGCAGCCGGTCGAGCAACGTCTCCATCACATGGGTGAAGTCCGCGGTGTCGCCGAAACCGAACGTGCCGGCGCCTCCCTTGATGGAGTGCGCAGCACGGAAGATTGCGTTGAGATCCTCCAGGCTCGGCTCGTTCAGGTCGAGCCGCAGGAGCACCTCCTCGATCGTGGCGAGATGCTCCTTCGCCTCTTCGAAGAACACCTGGGTGAACTGCTCCATGTCGAAGCTCATCTGCCCCTCTCCGTTCTCGTTTGCTCTGTTTTTCCGCTGCGGCGAAGACGCCGTCAGCCGATGACTTTCTTCACGACCTCGAGCAGCTTGGGCGGATCGAAGGGCTTCACGAGCCAGCCGGTGGCGCCGGCTGCACGTCCCTTCGCCTTCATGTCATCCGACGACTCCGTCGTCAGGATCAGGATCGGGGCGCTCTTGTAGTCGGGCATGGCGCGGAGGTTCTTCACCAGGGTGAGACCGTCCATGCGCGGCATGTTCTGGTCGGTGAGGATCAGGCTCACCTTCTTCGCCTTCGCCTTGTCGAGCCCGTCCTGGCCGTCCACTGCCTCGACCACGTCGTAGCCTGCGCTCTTCAGCGTGAAGGCGACCATGTTGCGGATCGACGGGGAGTCATCGACCGCGAGAATCGTCTTAGACATCGTTCATTTGCTCCTGACAAGGTCCTTCAAAACAAGTCCACGGCACCCGTGGCCATCGCCTGTTGCCGCACGGGTGTGCGCTCCGCGGTCGCCCGCGCCTCGGTGATACACCGTTCCAGTTCCGCCAGGAGATCCTGGCTGTCCATCGCCCTCGCATCGTGCGAGAGCCGCTGGCCGATGACGGCGAGCTGTTCCAGCACGCTGCGGATCGCTTCGTTCTGCTGTCGCGCATGCGCGATCAGCTGTGTCGTCAGATCCTGGAACTGCAGATTGGTGACGGCGGTGTTGACCCGCGCCCCCAGTTCCTCTGCGATCGACGACACTTCGCGGCCGGCATCCGCCATGCGCGAATTGATGGTGCCGAGCGACTGGATCGTGGCTTCCACTTCCTGCTTGGCGCCGAGCGCGGACACCAGGTCCTGTGACGCCATCGTGTTGATGCTCTGCTCGGCCTTCGCGATCTCGCCCTCGATCCCCAGGACCTGGTCCCGGATCTGGTGGCTGAACGTGGCAGTCCGGCTGGAGAGATTGCGCACCTCATCCGCGACGACCGCGAACCCTCTTCCGGCCTCGCCGGCGCGGGCCGCCTCGATGGCCGCGTTGAGTGCCAGCAG
>CAZEDA010000724.1:0-1744 GCA_964510915.1 uncultured Rhodocyclaceae bacterium
GTTTCGGGCGGCTTGGTCGGCGAGGCGGGGGGCGCCTGCGGCCGGGTGCGCTGGTAGTACTCGATCCACTGCTGCACGTTGCCTTCCTGCACGGCCTCGGCGGCGTCTTTCCTGTCGGGCTTCGCGGGCGGGGTGTCGCCCGCCAGGGCGAGGCCGGACGCACTGAGCACACAGGCAGCCGCGGCGAGCCGCCAGCGGCAAATCGGGGAGCGGGAAGAGGCGTTCATGGCCCGATTGTATAGGCCCGACGATCCCCTCGGCACCCGGGCCGCCGGGGCGGGGCGCCGAGTATGTTCCAATGACGGTTTTTCCGGGGGAGGGGGATGGTCACGATCAGCATGCGCGACGCGGTGGCGCCCTACGTGACGCGGGACGGATCCGAAATCCGCGAACTCATGCATCCCGGCGTCCATGGCAATGCCACGCAGAGCCTGGCGGAAGCCACGGTGGCGCCCGGCGCCACGACCCACCTCCATCGGCATCACCGGAGTGAAGAGCTTTATCACATCACGCGGGGCAACGGCGTGATGGTGCTGGGCGACGAGCGCATCGCGATCCACCCCGGCGACACCGTACTCATCCCCCCAGGCGCAGCCCACTGTGTGGAGAACACCGGGACCGAGCCGCTCGTGATCCTATGCGCGTGCTCGCCTCCCTACG
This sequence comes from uncultured Rhodocyclaceae bacterium, assembly GCA_964510915.1. Classification (GTDB taxonomy): domain Bacteria; phylum Pseudomonadota; class Gammaproteobacteria; order Burkholderiales. Next base: position 661 of record CAZEDA010000724.1, read on the forward strand.
CCCACGAAGACACCGAACTCATCAACACCAACTGACCGAAAGACTCAAGACCCGACATGTACGACCTTCTCATCCGCAATGCTCTCATCGTCGACGGTTCCGGCCGTCCCGGCTACCTTGGCTCCGTCGCCGTCGAAGGCGGCCTGATCCGCGAGATCGGCAATGTCTCCGGCCCTGCCCGCGAAACCGTCGATGCCGACGGTCTCGTGCTCGCCCCAGGCATCGTCGACACCCATACCCACTACGATGCGCAGATCACGTGGGACCCGCACGTGTCACCCTCGCCCTCGCACGGCGTGACGACCGTCGTCATGGGCAATTGCGGCTTTACGCTCGCGCCTTGCCGGCCCGAGGACCGCGGCCTCACGATGCGCAATCTGACTCACGTGGAGGGCATGTCGCTCGCCGCACTCGAAGCCGGCGTGCGCTGGGAGTTCCAGACCTTTCCGGAGTACCTCTCCTTCCTCGAGAAGCGCGGGGTCGGTGTGAACGTCGCGGTGTTCGTGGGTCATTCCTCCGTGCGCACCTGGGCAATGCGCGGGGACGCCGCAAAGCGCACTGCCACGCCGGAAGAAATCGAGACGATGCGCGGCATCGTCAAGGACGCCATCCGCGCAGGAGCCCTCGGCTTCTCGACGACGACCGGTACGCAGCACAACGGGGAGAACGGCATTCCGATGCCGTCGCGCCTCGCGGACGAAACCGAGATGCGTGCGCTGACCGGGGCTGTCGGCGAAGTGGGCCGTGGCGTGCTGATGATGACCAAGGACGGCACGGAGACCGTGCCGCGCTTCGAAGGCTGGGCGCAGGCGAGCGGACGTCCTTTCGTGATCGCCGCGCTGATCCACAGCCAGGCCACGCCTCGCGCCGTGTTCGACGACCTCGACGCCATGGGCGAGGCGCGCAAGCGTGGCAACCGCCTCTGGGGCGCGGTGTCGGCCTGCCCGCTCAGCATGGAGTTCACGCTCGAAGCGCCATATGTGTTCGAGGGCATGCAGGCATGGCGCCCCGCCATGCAGGCACCGGACGACGCCACGTATCGCGCGATCCTGAGTGACCCTGCGTTCCGCGCTTCGCTCCGCGA
>CAZEDA010000725.1:0-1743 GCA_964510915.1 uncultured Rhodocyclaceae bacterium
GGCATCGCAATCCGCAGGGGATTGCCTTCCGACCCGGGGACAACCGTCCGTTCACCTCGGAGAATGGCCCCTGGCACAGCGACGAGGTCACTGCACTGGTCAATGGTGGCAATGCGGGCTGGGATCCGCGGCCCAACATGGCGGGCCGGAAGGACTGCCCGGACGACTACTGCGGCTACTCTCCCAATCAGATGGGCGCGATGGATCCCAAAGAGCGCGCCGCGTTCATGCCGATGACCGACCTCAAGACGTATCCGAACGCCATGAAGCCGGCATGGAACAACAACGGCCTGTCGCAGGGCATGTTCGGTTCCACGTTTGTTTCGGGAGCCAAATGGAAGGATTGGGACGGTGCGCTGGTGGTCGGCTACACCGGGATCGGTATTCACGGTACCCCGGTCGGCAATCGCCTGGATGTGCTGAGAATCAGCAGCGACGGACTCTCGGCGAAGGTCACCCAAGTCTCGTGGCCTACTGCCACAGGTCGCTTCCGGTCCGTTGTTCAAGGGCCTGACGGCAATCTGTATGTTGCTCTGGAGGATCAGGGCAACATCATCCGCGTGACACCCGAGTAGCAGAGCGGCAACTGCGCGCTGCCGGCCTGGCAGCGCGCATCGTTTCGGCTTCCCGAGGGAGGATCAGACCTTCCGAACGCGAAGCCGTCTGATGAGAGGCGTACTCGTCCTTCCCTTCGACCGTGATGCTGTCGACGTGTCGGCCGCGAGGACGCGCTTTATTCCGGGAGGTGTTGTGAAGTCCATGCTTTGGATTGGTCTGGCGCTTTGTCTGCTCGCCAACGGAAATCCGGCGTTCGCCGACAAGGAACTGCTGATGAAGCACAACTGCTTTGCCTGCCATGGCATCGACAAGAGAAAGTACGGCCCCAAGTTCGTGGATGTGGCCGGGAAGTATGCGAACACGGCGGCTGCCGTGCCGATGCTGGCAAAGAAGATCCAGACCGGCGGCTCCGGCGTCTGGGGTGAGGACATCATGCCTCCGCAGCCTCAGGTCTCGGACGTCGACGCCACGGCATTGGCGGAGTTCATCCTGTCTCTGAAGTAACGGCGATCGAGAGCGCCGGCGCAACGCGACGTCCGACATCGATCCGAGCGCCCCCTTGTCGTTGAGGCTCCGCTGACGCCGGGAATGCTCAGTCGTCTTTTCCCATGGCGCTGGACATCCGCGGGGATTCTTCCCGGAGAGTGGCGAGACACCGGTACTGAAGCGTGTGCGCCTGACGCTCCGGACGCTGCCAATCGCGGCTCCCCTTAGCGACTGGGCTTTCCTTAAGCCGGTCGGCGATATCCATATCGAAATCTACTCGTTCCACGGAATGAGCGAAGAGCGCACACTGCGTGAAACAGGATGGGAAGGCGATCGTCGCCGGTCCCGGCAACACGGAGCAATCGACATGGCATTGCGACTCGGCGACATCGCGCCGGATTTCGAACAGGATTCCACCGCAGGGCGGATCCGCTTTCATGAATGGCTCGGATCGAGCTGGGGGGTGCTGTTTTCGCATCCTGCCGACTTTACGCCGGTTTGCACGACGGAACTCGGCTACACGGCCAAGCTGGGGCAGGAGTTCGCCCGCCGCAACGTGAAGGTGCTGGCCCTGTCGGTCGACGGGCTCGACTCGCACAAGACCTGGGTGAAGGACATCGACGAAACCCAGAACACTCGGGTGGAGTTCCCGATCCTGGCGGACGCCGACCGCAAGGTGTCGACCCTGTACGACATGAT
>CAZEDA010000726.1:0-1742 GCA_964510915.1 uncultured Rhodocyclaceae bacterium
GGTTTGCTCGACCACCCGCACCTTTTCCTCGGCAGTGTAGCGCCGGCGGCGGTGGGTGCCGGTGATGATCTCAACGCGTTCGATAGGCTTTGACCCTGCCCCCAAAGCGCCCTCGTTCATGAGCAGAGCCTGTTCTCCATTTGCCCCGATGTGGGGCGGGTTGCAAAGGTTGCTGGGGTGAGCCCGTTCAGGCTCGTGTGTGGGCGGGTCGTGTTGTAGTCGCTCCTCCATGCTTCGATGATCCGGCGCGCCGCGGGCAGGCTGGCGAACAGGTGCTCGTTCAGGCACTCGTCGCGGAAACGGCCGTTGAAGCTTTCGACGAACCCGTTCTGCTGCGGCTTGCCCGGCGCGATGTAGTGCCAGGCGACGCCACGCTCCTGCTGCCAGCGCAGCATCGCGTGCGAAGTCAGCTCGGTGCCGTTGTCGCTGACGATCAGCGCCGGACGACCGCGCAACGCCACGATCCGGTCGAGCTCACGCCCGACGCGCAGCCCCGACAGCGAGGTGTCTGCCACCAGCGCCAGGCACTCGCGGGTGAAATCGTCCACCACCGCCAGCACCCGGAACCGCCGCCCACAGGCCAGCGCGTCGGAGACGAAATCCAGCGACCAGCGCTGGTTCTTCCCCTGCGGCAGCGCCATCGACGCCCGCGTGCCGAGCGCGCGCTTGCGACCTCCGCGCCGACGCACGCCCAAGCGTTCCGCCCGGTAGAGGCGGAACAGCTTCTTGTGGTTCAGCCGATACCCCTCCCGCGCAAGCAGGATCTGCAGGCGCCGGTAGCCGAACCGCCGCCGCTCATTCGCCAAGGCCCGCAGCCGAACGCGGACCTCGCCGTCGTCAGGACGCCGCGAAACATAGCGGTACGTCTTCGGTGCCATGCCGACGAGTTGGCAGGCACGCCGCTGCGTGTAGTCCTTCTCCTCGATCGCCCAGGTCACGGCTTTCCTCCGCAAGCCGGGCGTCAGAAGTTTTTTGCCAGCATCTCCCGCAGCGTCGAGACATCGAGCATGGATTCCGCCAGCAGCTTCTTCAGCCGCGCGTCCGTCCGTCCGCTTTGCGGCCGAACCCTCGAGGCTCTTCAGCTTGCGGGCATCCGACACCTCCATGCCCCCGTACTTCGACCGCCAGGCGTAGAACGTCGCCTCGCTGATCCCGTGCTTGCGGCACAGATCCGGCGCCGTCGCGCCCGCCTGGTGCTCCTTCAGCACCCCGATGATCTGCTCCTGCGTGAACCTCGATCGCTTCATCATCCGTCTCCCTTCGACGGACCCTAGCTCAGAACGGGGACATCCCAGGGGGCAGGGTCAAGCGCAGCATCGCGTGCGAAGTCAGCTCGGTGCCGTTGTCGCTGACGATCAGCGCCGGACGGCCACGCAGCGCCACGATCCGGTCGAGCTCGCGCCCGACGCGCAGTCCCGACAGCGAGGTGTCCGCCACCAGCGCCAGGCACTCGCGGGTGAAGTCGTCCACCACGGCGAGGACACGGAACCGCCGCCCGCAGGCCAGCGCATCAGAGACGAAGTCCAGCGACCAGCGTTGGTTCTTCCCCTGCGGCAGCGCCATCGGCGCCCGCGTGCCCAGCGCGCGCTTGCGCCCACCACGCCGACGCACCCCAAGGCGTTCCACCCGGTACAGGCGGAACAGCTTCTTGTGGTTCATCCGGTACCCCTCTCGCGCCAGCAGAATGTGCAGGCGCCGGTAGCCGAACCGCCGCCGCTCATTCGCCAAGGCCCGCAGCCGAA
>CAZEDA010000727.1:0-1740 GCA_964510915.1 uncultured Rhodocyclaceae bacterium
GCGATGTCCTCGCTGGACGCACCGAACTCCATGGCCACGACGGCCTCGGAAATCAGTTCGGAAGCGAACGGCCCGATGATGTGCACGCCCAGGATACGGTCGGTCTCGGCATGGGCCAGCATCTTCACGAACCCGGCGGTCTCGCCCAGCGCGCGGGCGCGGCCCGAGGCGATGAACGGGAACTGCCCGGCCCGGTAGGGAATGCCCTTTGCCTTGAGTTCCTTCTCTGTCTGGCCGACCCACGCGATCTCGGGCGAGGTGTAGATCACCCAGGGGATCGTGTCGAGGTTGATGTGGCTCGCCTGCCCCGCGATCATCTCGGCCACGGCAACGCCCTCTTCCGAAGACTTGTGCGCGAGCATGGGGCCGCGCACCACGTCGCCGATGGCAAATACATTGGGCAGGTTGGTGCGGCAATGGGCGTCGACCTCCGCGTAGCCGCGGGAATCCAGCTTGAGCCCCACGACGTCGGCGTTGAGCCCCTTCGTGTTCGGGACGCGGCCGATCGCCACCACGAGACGGTCGAACTCGGCCACGTGGCGTGTGCCCTCGCGATCCGCGTAAGCGACGGTCACGGAATTGGCCTTGGTCTCGACCGACTCCACCTTCGCACCCGTGTAGATCTTGAGACCCAGCGGCCCGGTGAACTGGCGGAAGGCTTCCTTCGCCACCTGTTCGTCCGCCGCCGCGAGGAAGGTGGGCAGCGCCTCGAGAATCGTCACCTCGGAACCAAGACGGCGCCACACGCTGCCCATCTCGACACCGATCACGCCGGCGCCGATCACGCCGAGGCGCTTGGGCACTTCGCCGAAGCTGAGCGCGCCCATGTTGTCGCAGACGAGCTTGTTGTCGATGGTCACGCCGGGCATGTTGCGCGCCACCGAACCGGTCGCGACGATGACGTGTCGAGCCTCGATGCTCTCGGGCGCGCCGCTGCCCGTGACTTCGATCACGTAGCGGTCACCGTTCTTCCCGGCAAACCGGCCGAAGCCGTGCAGGGAGTCGACCTTGTTCTTCTTGAACAGGAGCGCGATGCCGGTCGTGAAGGTGTCGACGATCTTGTCCTTCCGGGCGAGCATCTTGGCGACATCCAGCGTGACGCCGGTGATGCCGATGCCGTGGTCCGCGAACTTGTGGACCGCGCGCTCGTAGTTCTCCGAGGATTCGAGCAGTGCCTTGGACGGGATGCAGCCCACGTTCAGGCAGGTGCCGCCGAGGCTGGGCTTGCCGGCTGCGTTGCTCCAGGCGTCGACGCAGACCGTCGACAGGCCGAGTTGGGATGCGCGGATCGCCGCGACGTAACCGCCCGGGCCGGCGCCGATGACTACGACGTCGTAGCTCTTGGCCATGGTTTCCTCCGTTGTTGTGGAGACGGCGGGCCCGGTTCACGGGCCGCCATCGTCATCAGACGTCGAGCAGCAGTCGCGTCGGATCCTCGAGGGCTTCCTTGATGGTGACCAGTCCCAGCACGGCTTCGCGGCCGTCGATGATCCGGTGGTCGTAGGACATGGCGAGGTAGTTCATCGGACGGATGACGATCTGGCCGTTCTCCACCACCGGGCGGTCCTTCGTGGCGTGGACGCCGAGGATCGCGCTCTGGGGCGGGTTGATGATCGGGGTGGACAGCATCGACCCGAACACGCCGCCGTTGGAGATGGAGAACGTGCCGCCGGTCATCTCCTCGATGGTGAGCTTGCCGTCCTGCGCCCGCTTGCCGAAGTCGGCGATCTGCTTCTCGAT
>CAZEDA010000728.1:0-1738 GCA_964510915.1 uncultured Rhodocyclaceae bacterium
CCGGTCACGATCTGGTGGACCAGCGCTTCGTTGTAGTCACGACCGAAGAGCGCGTCCGACGCGCTCAGGCTGCCGGCAGACTGACCCTGCGCATCGATCAGCTTCAGTTCCATCATGCACCTCCCTTGACGGCAGGCACCACGATGACGTCGCCGCCCTTCGCAGAGGGCACGGAGCCGCGGATGAGCAGGAGGCCACGGGCCTCGTCCACACGTACCACTTCGAGATTCTGGGTGGTACGGGTCACGGCGCCGTAGTGGCCGGCCATCTTCTTGCCCGGAAACACACGGCCCGGATCCTGGGCCATGGAGATCGAACCCGGCTTGTTGTGCGAGACCGAGTTGCCGTGGCTGGCACGGTTGGACGAGAAGTTGTGCCGCTTGATGACGCCGGTGAAACCCTTGCCCAGGGTCACGCCCTGAACATCGACCATGGCACCGACCTTGAACAGGTCCGCGCCGATCTTGCCGCCGACCTGGAGGGTCGCGGCGGTTTCCTCGGAGATACGGAACTCACGCAGAACAGAACCGGCTTCGACGCCGGCCTTGGCGAAATGACCGGCCATCGGCTTGGTCACGCGCGAGGCGCGACGCTTGCCGAAAGCGACCTGCACGGCACAGTAGCCATCGGTCGCGACGGTCTTGATTTGGGTGACGCGGTTGTCCGACACATCCACGACGGTCACGGGAACGGAATCTCCGTCATCCGTGAACACGCGGGTCATGCCCACCTTGCGTCCGAGCAATCCCAGACTCATGTTTATTACCCTCGTAAAGGGGCCGGCTGCAATTGGCCGGCTTGTGTGTTCACTTCACTACCCAGCTTCCGACCGTGCCTGTCGCGCGGTCGGGCACCACCTGACTACTTCACTGCATTACAACTTGATTTCGACATCCACACCGGCGGGGAGATCAAGCTTCATGAGCGCATCCACAGTCTTGTCCGTGGGGTCCATGATGTCCATCAGTCGCAGGTGCGTACGAATTTCGAACTGATCGCGCGACGTCTTGTTGACGTGAGGCGAACGCAGCACGTCGAAGCGTTCGATGCGGGTCGGCAGCGGGACCGGGCCGCGGACAACCGCCCCGGTGCGCTTGGCCGTCTCGACGATCTCGAGCGACGACTGGTCGATGAGGCGGTAGTCGAACGCTTTCAGACGAATACGGATCTTTTGGCTTTGCATGATTTCACTCGATGATCTTGGCAACGACGCCCGCACCCACGGTGCGTCCGCCTTCCCGAATCGCGAAGCGCAACCCCTCTTCCATCGCGATCGGCTGAATCAGGGCCACCGTGATCGACACGTTGTCCCCAGGCATCACCATCTCCGTCCCCGACGGCAGCTCGATCGCCCCCGTCACGTCCGTCGTCCGGAAGTAGAACTGCGGACGATACCCGTTGAAGAACGGCGTGTGACGACCGCCCTCTTCCTTGCTCAGCACGTAGATCTCCGCCGTGAACTTCGTGTGCGGCGTGATGCTGCCCGGCTTCGCCAGCACCTGACCCCGCTCCACGTCCTCGCGCTTCGTTCCGCGCAGCAGCACGCCCACGTTGTCCCCCGCCTGCCCCTGATCCAGCAGCTTGCGGAACATCTCCACGCCCGTGCACGTCGTCTTGATCGTCGCCTTCAGGCCCACGATCTCGATTTCATCCCCCACCTTCACCAGCCCGCGCTCGATACGGCCCGTCACCACCGTGCCGCGGCCCGAGATCGAGAACACGTCTTCCACAGGCATCA
>CAZEDA010000729.1:0-1738 GCA_964510915.1 uncultured Rhodocyclaceae bacterium
CTCGACATCAAGACCGTGATCGTGTCCTGCGGCACGTGCATGGATCAGCTCGCGGGCTACGAGTTCGACCGCATCTTCCCCGGCTGCCGGCTGCTCGACATCCACGAATACCTGATGGAGAAGGGCGTGAAGCTGGAGGGCGTCGATGGCGTGCGGTACATGTACCACGACCCCTGTCACACGCCGATGAAGACGCACCAGCCGCTCAAGGTCGTCAATCAGCTCATGGGTGCGGAAGTGAAGGCGAACGAACGCTGCTGCGGCGAGTCCGGGACACTCGCAATGACCCGCCCGGACATCTCCACGCAGGTCCGCTTCCGCAAGGAGGAGGAGATGCGAAAGGGAGCCGATGCGCTGCGTGCCGATGGCTTCCAGGGCCAGGTGAAGATTCTCACGTCCTGCCCGTCCTGCCTGCAGGGGCTGTCGCGCTACAACGACGACTCCGGTACCGATGCCGACTACATCGTCATCGAGATTGCGAAGCACGTCCTCGGGGAAAACTGGCTGCAGCAGTACGTGGACAGCGCCAACCGCGGCGGCATCGAGAGGGTGCTGCTGTGAGCGACGCAGCCTGCCCGCTTTGCAGCGGTGACGGCGGGGAGGTGCTCTGGCGCGACGACCGGCTGCGGATCATCGCGGTGGACGACGCCGACTATCCCGGCTATCTGCGCGTGATCTGGAATGCGCACGTGCCGGAGATGACCGATCTCTCCGCGGCGGACCGCGCCCACTGCATGGAAGCGGTGTTCGCCGCCGAAGCCGCCCTGCGTTCGGTTATCTCCCCCGACAAGATCAACCTGGCGCAGTTCGGCAATGTGGTACCCCATCTGCACTGGCACGTCATTCCGCGCTTTCGTGACGACGTGCACTTCCCGAATCCGGTATGGGGAGCGCGAATGCGGGAAGGCCGCCGTGAAAGTCCCGGCTGGCGGATGAGCGTGGGGAAGGTCCTGGAGATCGCTCTCCGAAAGGACTGAGGGGGATCGTCGTGGCGCCGGCTCAGCTGCCGGTGCGTTCGAGTTCGGCGGATCCCGCCGCTGCCACGCGGCGTGCGGCCGGGAACACGGCGCGAAAGACGCTGCCTTTTCCGAGCGTGCTCTGAATGTCGAGATGGCCCTGGTGGCGTGAGATCACGTGCTTGACGATGGCGAGCCCGAGGCCGGTACCGCCGGTCTCTCGCGAGCGGCTGCGATCCACCCGGTAGAACCTCTCGGTCAGGCGGTCGATGTGGTGGGCCTCGATGCCGATTCCTGTGTCGCGCACCGAGAACACCGGCTGCCCCTTTTCGAGACCCCACGACACGGAAATCCTGCCGCCTTCCGGGGTGTAGCGGATGGCGTTGTTCACGAGATTGCCGAAGGCGCTGCGGATCTCGTCGGGGTTGCCGCGCAGATCGTCCGTCGCATCGAGGCTCACTTCGAGTTCATGACGCCCGTTCGACAGTGCGGCGGCCTCCTGCAGGACCTGGTGCACCACCTCGGCAACGGAGAAATCCGTCTCTCTCGCGGGAGTGTCCGTGCTCTCCAGACGTGAAAGCGTCAGCAGATCCTCGACGAGTCGGCTCATGCGGGAGGCCTGCTGGGACATGAGTCGCAGCGAACGCTGGACCATCTCGGGTTCCGGGTCGCTCACATCCGTGAGCGTTTCCAGAAAGCCCGACAGCACGGTGAGCGGCGTCCGCAGCTCGTGCGACACGTTCGCCACGAAGTCGCGGCGCATGGTCTCCACGCGCTCCCAC
>CAZEDA010000730.1:0-1733 GCA_964510915.1 uncultured Rhodocyclaceae bacterium
TTCGAGCAGTTGCTGGGCGAGTTGGCACTGCACCATCTGGACCTGGTCCTCGCCGGACAGGCGGCACCGCGCAATCCGAACCTGCGCCTGACCAGCGAGCGGCTCGTCGATTCGCCGGTCGAGTGGTACGGACCGGCACGGATGGTGGGCAAGACCGAGCGCGACCGGTTTCCTCAAAGCCTGAACGAACTTCCCGTTCTGCTGCCGACCGGCCACTCCGCGCTCCGAGCAACGCTCGACCACTGGTTCGAGACTCAGGGGCTGCGGCCTCGCATCGTCGGCGAGTTTGAGGACAGCGCGCTTTTGGCTGTCTTCGCTGCCCGAGGCCTGGGCGTGTTCCCGGTCAGCCGGCTGGGAGCAGACGACGTCGGTCTGATGCGGGGGCTGCGCCTGCTCGGCAGCAGCAACGGCGTAAAGGAGGAGATCCACGCCATCCGCTCGCGTCGCGGGCAGCACCACCCCTTGGTGATGCGGGTGGTTGCCGCAGCGATGCCTTGATGGCGGGTGGTTGTGCCGGTCAAGCGTCGTGAAGGCGGGCAGTCTTCCTGGCGCTCGACGGCTCCTCGCCATCGACCAGTTGCCAGTGGCGCCGCGCGGCGTCCACGACCAGGGTTTCGCCATCGGCGAGGTGCCCGTCGGCCCGCGCCGCGGCCAGCGACAGGCGCAGCACCTTTCTCTGCAGCACCGGATCCGAGATTTCGGCCATCAGGGACGCCAGGGTGCTGTCGTCGACGCTGCACATGAGCGACCCTGTCTCGTAGCCGCTGGCCAACAGTTCTTCGCACAGCGTGTGAACGATGTGCGGCAGCAGATGGGGCTCCAGCCCAAGTTCACGCTCGGCCCCCAGGCGCTTGAGGACGTCGAACTCGGAGCTGCAGACATGGCCGTCGGAGATGAGCACGAGCGAGACGATGCGTGCCGCGGCTTCAGGGCTGTTCAGGGGATAGCTGCGCATGGTGGACTTGCCTGTTCACTGGGTGGATGACCGTGTTGGACGGCACTCGGACACTCGAGGCGGCGACGTTGCCGTGCCGCTTGAGCTGCCTGTCGGACCGACTGGACACAACGTCCTTCGCGCGGCTCAGTAGCGGCGACGGGATGTCCGATCGGTCGCATCGCTCGTACGACGCTCGATTCGGATCGGGATCGGCACCAGCCGCGGCGGGCGAATCGACGCGCTGAACAACGCATGCACCGACCGGAATACCCGGTCGAGGCGGGCGACCGCCAGATTGGAGAGGCTTGCGATGAGATTCATGGCAGGTCGGTCGAGGAGTGGTGACGAGGTTGAATGTGCACCCGATCGGACTTCGAAGGAAGCGCACCATCTAGAACTCCAGTTCAGGAAAAACCGAACTGCTGCGGTCCTATAGTCCGACTGGTGATGATCCCGTCCGTCCGCCTCGCTCCCGTCGAGTCCGCTCCCCCGCGACTCGACCTGCGCACGCCAGCGGGCGCCGCAACGGGAACTCGTACCGCCGTGCAGGCGATGCTCGTCACCCTGCTGGCCTGGACTGCCTTGCTCTGCGCCGGCCTGGGCGGCACGGTGGGCGTGGTCTCGCAGACGCTGGCCGGCAAGCTGGCCGCCAGCGTCCAGCACCTGCAGCGTCACGGCGGACCGTCGCTGTCCTCCCGCGCGGTGCGCCGCGAGTTACCGGCCGTCTCGGCCGAGCTGAAGGTTGCGGAAGCCTCCGCCGCCGTCTTCGAGGTGCACGTCGACGGCGCGGTTCCGC
>CAZEDA010000731.1:0-1733 GCA_964510915.1 uncultured Rhodocyclaceae bacterium
ATCCATTCGCCGCATTCGTAGCCCGGGCTCCGCCCGGGGAACGTCGTCACCCCACCGCAGAGACAACGCAGTGCGCGTCGACGGATGTGCCTTTCCCGCCGCTGGTGATGTCAGACCGTGATGTCGAGCAGCGTGCCGATGGACGCTTCGGCTTCCTCCGCCTCGCCGCCGATTGCCTGGATCGACGAGAACAGGTTCAGTGCCGCGGAGTAGAGGGCCACGGCCTCCTTCTCGCTCAGCCGGGTGATGCTCTCGGGCAGGCCGGTGCGGCCCAGCATGGCTTCCAGCCCCAGATCGCCGATGAACGATGGCGTCTGCGTGATGGCTGAAGCCGGCGCGGTCGCGTTGCCGAAGCCGGCCACCAGATCGCGGAAGTACGAGCGGTCCAGGAGCGACGCGGCATTGACGGAAGACTGGGCGCGGCCCAGCCCTGCCGGCAGCGGCCCGCTCGTGCCGAGCGCCGTGTTGACGATGTTCGCGAAGAGCGCCTGCGGAGACTGGATCGGCAGCGGCCGCACGTTCACCGGGATGGCGCCGGCATTGCGCACCGGAGGCAGGAGAACGTCAGGGACGGCGGCTACGGCCATGGGAAAACCGAAGGAGAGGCGATGTGCGGATTATCCCGCCGTGCTGGGGCCCTGACCAGACCCGGCTTCGTTGTCTCGGCAGAAGGCCTGTTCCATGGAAAGCCGCATTCCATTGCTGCGACAGGTTGGTGGGAGGGACCAGCACGATTCAGATTCCACCCTGGCCTTCTTTCGGCGGTTCCCCGGGACCTCGCTGACCTGATGCTCCCGTCTCAGTCGACCGTCTATTGAAACGGGTTGACGATCCGGAGAGCACCGGCGACTCGCTGCCCCGACTGGAGGTCCTCGCTGTAGAGCGTTCGACACTCGGAGATGAGCGCCGACGCCACGATGAGCGCGTCGTAGAAGCTGAACTGGTACCGTTCTGCAAGGTGCAAAGCGCGGTCGTGCGTTTCTAAGGTGATCGGGGATACCTCGCAAACGGCCCGAACTATCCCTAGCACTTCACTCGTCTCGGCCCAGGACAGCTTGAGCTTTCTCGTGGCGACCGACGTGAACTCATTGAGGACTTGCACGGAGATGTGTCCTCCGCCCTGCAGCAAGGTTTCCGCGCGATCCGCCTTGTCCGCATCTGCCGAAAGCAGATAGAGCAATACGTTCGTGTCGAAGAAGACTTCAGTCGCGCTCATTGCCTTCCAGGCGGTCGAACTTGAAGTCGGCCGGCAGGCGACCTCGAAACTTGCGCAGCCTGGCCAGCAGTTCCCGGGGGGCGGGCTTTCGGCCGACTTCAAGACTGCGCTGCCCGGTTACGTGGATCTCGATCTCCTCGCCTTCCTTGAGATCGAGGGCTTCGACTACGGCCACCGGCAGTCTGACGGCAAGGCTGTTGCCCCAACGCGATACCTGCATCGTTTTTCACCAATGATCTACGGACAGGGAAAGTATATCTAACGGGGCATGGACGGGCAACGTGGATCGGATCGCGGTGTCGGCGGGTCGGAACCAACGATCGGCCACCCTGAACTGCTGTTCCTTCGCGACAACCGAGGCGATTCAACGGGGCCGCTGTTCCGCCGGGGTACGACACTGGCCAGTCCCCGCTCCGTCGTCTCGACAGACTGCGTGCTGCGCGACATCATCTCGCCATGTCCACGCCCGACACCATCGAGATGCTACGAGCCCGCGAGCAGGCCCGCTCGCCGGCGA
>CAZEDA010000732.1:0-1730 GCA_964510915.1 uncultured Rhodocyclaceae bacterium
TTCGACTACCGGTTCCTCGGGGCGAGCGGCGGTGAGCCGCGCGGCCAGATCTTCCCCTCGCAGCAGATCGAGGACTACCGCAACGCCATCACGTGGACGCAGTTGCAGAAGGAGGTGGATCCCAACCGCATCGGCATCTGGGGCACGTCCTACAGCGGCGCCCACGTCCTGCATCTGGGCGCCTTCGACCGGCGGGTGAAGGCGGTGGTGTCGCAGGTCATGCTCGTGGACGGCCCGGCCAATGCCGCTCGCCTGAACCGCGCCGACGTCCTGCCGAATGTCGGGGCATTCCTGGCGGGTGACCGCGCGCAGCGCTACACCGAAGGCAAGGTGAACTACCTGCCGGTCGTCGGCCCCGAGGGCTCGCCCTCGGCGCTGCCCACGCCGGAGTCCTTCGAATTCTTCACGAAGGTCGTCCAGCCGAACGCTCCCCGCTGGGAGAACCGCGTCACCCTCGAATCGATGGAGAAGTTCCTGGAGTACACGCCGGGCGCCAACATCCATCGCATCTCGCCCACGCCGCTCCTGATGGTGGTGGCAGGCGACGACCGGCTCACGCCCACCGATCTGGCGATCGAGGCTTACGAGCGCGCGAGGGAACCCAAGAAGCTGGTGCTGTTCCGCGGCGGGCACTTCGATGCCTACCAGGAGCCCGGCCTCAACACCACTGCCGGCGAGGCAACCGCGTGGTTCCGGCAGTGGCTGATGGCGAAGTGATCCTCGCAGGACGGCGGGCAACCAGCCGGGTCTGACCCGGCTCGATCGCAGGCAACACCCCGCCTCGACGCACCTCCGCAGTGCTGCCGGCACCATCACGGTGCCGGCTTTTTCGTTTCCGGTTTCGTGTTCCCCACGGTCGCCCTCTGATGGCGATGCGCGCGTCATGGGCACGCCGTTTGCACACTCACTTGCATACAAGAATCCAGGCATCGACCGCCGATTCCGGCGATCGGGTCGTCCCGCCTTCGATCCCGCAGTTCACAACAGAGGAGTGTGCACAGCATGAACAACGATTCCTTCCGTTCCTCCCGCCGTCAGATGCTCAAGGCGATGTCCGCCGCGGGTCTCGCCACCGGACTCGGTCTTCCCGCGCTGCGCGCAGGCGCGGCAGACAAGCTCGTCGTCGGCGTCATCTACGTGGGACCGAAGGACGACTACGGCTACAGCCAGGCGCAGGCCCAGGCCGCCGCCGCCATCAAGAAGATCCCGGGCGTCACCGTCATCGAGCAGGAGAAGGTCGCCGAGACCACCGACGTGCAGAAGGTGATGGCCTCGATGATCGAGGAGGACGGTGCGAGCCTCGTGTTCCCGACCTCCTTCGGTTACTTCGATCCGCACATGATCAAGATGGCCGAGAAGTACCCGAAGGTGCGCTTCGCCCATTGCGGCGGCCTGTGGACCGAAGGCAAGCATCCCAAGAACACGGCGAGCTATTTCGGCTACATCGACGAGTGCCAGTTCCTGAACGGTGTCGTCGCCGCCCACGCGACCAAGAGCAAGAAGCTCGGCTTCATCGCTGCCAAGCCGATTCCCCAGGTGATGCGCAACATCAACGCCTTCACCCTCGGCGCGCAGAGCGTGAAGCCGGAGATCACCACGCAGGTCATCTTCACGGGTGACTGGCTGCTGCCGGTGAAGGAAGCCGAAGCCGCGAACAGCCTCATCGACCAGGGCGTGGACGTGATGACCATGCACGTGGACAGCCCCAAGGTGATCGTCGAGACCTGCGA
>CAZEDA010000733.1:0-1719 GCA_964510915.1 uncultured Rhodocyclaceae bacterium
CCGGCATCCCGTTCCAGTGGAGCGAACTCACGTCCGCCCAGCAGGCGCAGATCACGTCGACGATCCGTGGCGTGACCGCCGCCGATCCCGAGACGCTGGCCTTCCTGCGCGGCGATCGTTCCCGAGAGGGCGACAAGTTCCGCTCGCGAGGTCCGCGCCCGCTGCGCGATGCCACCGGCGCGTTCATCGTCCAGAACGGCCGCTACCAGTACCAGGGCAACACCGTTCCCCGCGACATCTCCGTGCTGGGCGATATCGTCAATGCCGAACCTGTCGTCGTGCGCGGTCCGCGCTTCAGCTACTTCGACCCCGGCTACCAGGAATTCCGCGCGGCCCAGGCGAACCGGACCGGCGTTCTCTACCAGGGTGCCAACGACGGCATGCTGCACGCCTTCAGCGTGCAGACCGGCGAGGAACTGTGGGCGTACATCCCCCATCTCGTCTACCCCCGCCTCAGCAATCTGGCAGACCGCTCGGCCTTCCGTCATCGCTTCTCGGTGGACGGTACGCCGACCGTCGGGGATGTGGACCTCTCCAACACGGGCGGCGCCTCGGGCTCTCCCGACTGGAACACGATCCTCGTCGGCAGTCTGCGCAAGGGCGGCTTCGGCTACTACGCGCTCAACATCACCAGCGGCGATCGCGGATCCGAGACTTCCGTCGCAGGCCGTGTGATGTGGGAGTTCCCGAGCCGAGCCACGGACCTGCAGGATGCGACGATCCGTCCGAACATCGGCTACAGCTTCGGGCGCCCCATCATCGCCAAGACGCGTGCCGCAGGCTGGGTGGTCATCGTGGCCTCCGGTTACAACAACGGGACGGGAACCGATTCGAGCGGCGGCGACGGCCGTGGCCGTATGTACGTGCTCAACCCTCGCGATGGCAGCGTGATCCGCACGCTCGACACCCTGGCCGGCACCGCCGATACGCCTAGCGGGCTCGCGCATCTGTCCGCATTCGCGCAGCGCCCGGACGTGGATGCCACGATCGAGGCAGTCTATGGCGGCGACCTGCTCGGCAACGTCTGGCGCTTCGATCTGTCCGGGGACTCCACGTCGTCCTGGACCGTGTCGAAGCTGGCGGAACTGCGCAGCCCGGACGGTCGTGTCCAGCCCGTGACGAGCGAACCCGAGCTCGGCGTGGTCCGGCGCCAGCGCGTAGTGTTCGTCGCCACAGGCCAGTATCTCGGCGAAAGCGACGCGCTGAACACGCCGACTCAGTCCGACATCGCGACCCGGGTCATGTCGATGTACGCGCTGCGCGACAACCTCGCGCCGGGCAGTACGGATGATCCCCTCATTCCCCGCCCGACACGCGGTCAGCTGACGCAACAGATCGCGACCAAGTCCGGGAACACCGTTTCGCTCACGGATACGCCGGTTGACTTCAACAGCAGCGCCGGCTGGTATCTCGATTTTCCCGATGTGGGCGAACGCATCGTCGCGAATCCCGTGCTGTCGGGTGGTGTTCTCACGCTGATCACGGTGATTCCGGACAACGCCAATCAGTGCAGCCCGGGCGGCAGTTCGTGGGCCTACTTCCTCGACTTCGCGACCGGCGGACGGGTGTTCGGCTCCACCTCGGCAGGCATACGCGTCGGCAACGTGCTGGCCAGCCGGGCTGTCCTGGTGCGGGTGCGCGACGGCATCGTCGGGATCGTGCGGACCACAGCCGGTCCCGGCGGCGCGAGCGGCGGCCAGGAAACCCTTCGGCCTCCGA
>CAZEDA010000734.1:0-1718 GCA_964510915.1 uncultured Rhodocyclaceae bacterium
GCATCCGTGTCCCCCCGACCGGGTGTCGCTTGTCTGTAAAGTGGGACTTCCCCGCCCGCGTCTGCATCGCAGACCGGGCGGCTTTTTTCCCGGGATCCACCGCGTGAACAAACCTCCGCGACAACCCCGGAGCGAGCGCGCCGGCCTGCTGGGCGACATTCAGACGATCGTCGTCAACGGCGGTGTGGTGGTCCTGCTGATCATGGGGATTGCAGGCGTGCTGTACAGCGCCTTCAAGCCTGGCGGGTGGTTTGCGGAATACGTGGGCGGCGCGCTGGATGGCGGCGTGGCGTCGATCTTCTTCGGATTCATCGGCCTGATGCTGGCCGGTTACCTGGTTCGCCGCTGGTTCGACAGCGTGGACGCCAAGAGCAACCGCGGCGATCTCATCCTCTACGCCGGGATGATCCTCGGCGCGTACTTCACCTACCAGCTCCTGGTCAACGGCTCGTTCTGAGCCCGCTCCGACGCAATCGTCGGAGTTGAGCGACACCCCGATTCCCCGAAGACACAAGGGCTTAACGCCCCCGCACCCCTCGGTCGTTGCCGATCGGGGACAGTCGGGGCACGTTCGTGTTCAGGCGCGGCGCACCGGATTGGTCAGCACACCCAGGCCACCGATGCGGCACTCCGCGACATCGCCGTTTTCGATCACCACGGCGCCGGGTGTGCCAGTGGAGATGATGTCCCCAGGGAAGAGCGTCATCACGTGGGAGTGGAAGGAGATCAGCGTGGCCGGCGGGAACTGCATGTTGCCGACCACGTTCTTGCGATGCAGGGCACCGTTGTTGATCGTGGAGACTTCGAGGGCGAGCACGTCGGGCACTTCGTCCGGCGTGATGAGTTCGGGACCGAACGAGAAGAAGGTGTCGAAGTTCTTCGAGCGCGTGAGGTAGCGCGGATTCTTCTGCAGGATGTCCTCGGCCGTCATGTCCAGG
This sequence comes from uncultured Rhodocyclaceae bacterium, assembly GCA_964510915.1. Taxonomy (GTDB): domain Bacteria; phylum Pseudomonadota; class Gammaproteobacteria; order Burkholderiales. The sequence goes on from CAZEDA010000734.1 coordinate 939, forward strand.
ATCAGGCAATACCCGGCCACGTACGAGAGGGCATCGGCTTCCGACACCCTCCGGCAGGGGCGCCCGATGATCACGCCGAGTTCCGCCTCGGCCGTGACACGCTGCGATTCCGGCGGCAGTTCGATCGTGTCGCCGGGGCCGATGATCGTCTGATCGCCCTTGATGAACGACGCGGGCTCATCCGGGTAGATGGCGTTCAGGTCCTGCGCGTGATCGCGATAGTTGAGACCGATCCCCCAGATCTTGCGCGGATGCCGGTACAACGGACCGTATGTCAGCGAGTCCGTCGGGCGAAAGGCTTCGCTCGCCACGGCGTCCTCAGCGAGCGCGGCAGGCAATCCCTGCCCGATCAGCGTGAAGAGGTCGGTGGGCCAGGCTCGGCCGAGTCGCGCATTGATGTCGCTCACCAGCACGGCTCCCCGAGCCGTGATCACGGCCGCCTGTTCCCGACCCTCATGAACCACCGTCGCGTAACGCATGCCGTCTCCCCCCGCACAGTCATCCGGAGCATCAAACAAAAATGCCCGGGGCAGTTGCCCCGGGCATCGCATTTGGTAGGCCGTGTAGGATTCGAACCTACGACCAATGGATTAAGAGTCCACTGCTCTACCAGCTGAGCTAACGACCCAATTTACTACGAGAACTTCGACACGGGCTTTCGCCCCCGCCGGGCAGCGGCTTGGGGACCGGCTGCTCACTGACTGGTAGGTGGTGCGAGATTCGAACTCGCGACCAACGGATTAAAAGTCCGCTGCTCTACCGGCTGAGCTAACCACCCGG
>CAZEDA010000735.1:0-1717 GCA_964510915.1 uncultured Rhodocyclaceae bacterium
TGTTCTGCACCTCGAGCCGGGTGCGGCCATCGCGAATCTCCTGCTCGGCGCGGCGACGGTCCGTGATGTCGAGGATTGCCGCGATCAGGTAGCGCTCACCGCTCGGCAGCGTGATTGCGGCCTTGTGCTTAAGCACCCACGTTGGCCCGGCCCCTCGCAGGGGCACGAGAATCTCCTCCACCTCGGGCCCCCCGGTTTCGAGGAGCCGGTCGTCCTCGCGCTGCACCCGGAGTGCGTAGTCCCGCTCGTGGATGTCGAAGTCCGTCAGGCCGATGAGGGTTTCGCGCGGCCGCTGGAGCATCGCGGCGGCAGCCGCGTTGACGATCACCATGCGGCGGTCGCTGTTCTTCACGAAAATGGGCAGCGGCGTGGCGTCGAGTACCGCATGCAGGAAGCCGCGCACCCGCTCGGTCTCGATCTGGGCAAGCTTGAGATCGGTGATGTCCGTCGCCGTGCACACCAGGTAGCGGCTGCCGTCCGGCATGACCACCGGCGCCTTCGACTTCAACTGCCAGCGATAGGGACTGCGAGGATCGGAGGCTTCCTGCACCACCGAGATGGCCGAACCGGTCGAGAACGCAGCCCTGTCCTGCTCCATCAGCATGCGCGCCGCATCGGCCCCGTAAAGCTCTTCCGTGGACCGGCCGATCACCTCGTGCTTCGGTCGCACCGCAATCCGACAGAAGGCGTCGTTCGCGACGATCCAGCGGCCCGCCTCGTCCTTGACGTAGACGCCCTGCGGCAACGCATCGAGCAGCGCGTCGAGGAACATCTTGGACTCCCGCAGCGCCCGCTCCGCCGACTCCCTTTCGAGGCGGCTCTCGAACGCGCTGAGAGCGCTGGCCAGCGCGCCGGCGACGTCGGCCACCGTGTCGATTTCCTCGGCCCGCCAGCGCCGGGCGGTTCCGCTCGACACCGACAGAACGGCTCGCGCCGTCTGGTTCTGCCGAACCGGCAGCGCCGCCAGACTCTGCGCATTCAGCGCGCGAAGGAGCGCGCCGACCTCCGCACCCTCCGGAAGCGTTGCAGCGTCCTCGACGACCAGCCTTTCGCCGGAGCGCAGCGCCGCAAGTCTGGAAGGCAGCGGCACTCGCGGCAGCAGGTGATCCGTGCCCACGGCACTGCTCTCCGCGTGAAGCGTACCCTGTTCGTCCAGGGTCCAGTACGCCACGGCGCAACCGGGAAAGAGCCGGCCGAGCGACTGGATCGCGCTGGCCAGAATGTGCGGGAAAGACTCGCCCGCCACGAGGGCGGAAGACATCTCGTTGAGCAGCGCCAGCCGGCGGCTCGTCGCGAGAGCCCGCATTTCGGAACGCTTCCGCTCCGTGATGTCCGTGCTCACGCCGACGACGAAGCGGCTGCCGTCCGAGTCCGCGACGAGCGTCTTCGTCTTGAGGAACCACTGGGCGCGTCCGTTCGGGCCGGTGATCTGCGACTCGAGGATCAGATCTCCCCCCGTCCGGAGCACCTCGGCGTCTTCCTGCGAAGTCACCGCGGCAGTCGCGTCGGGCAGCAGGTCCACATCCCGCAGGCCGATGGCCGCATCCTTGGGCCTGCCCAGCCACTGCGCGCAGGCGTCGTTCACCAGCAGCCAGCGACCCTCCGTGTCCTTCACATACACGTAGTTCGGAATGGCATTGAGGATCGCATCGAGGAACAGGCGGCTGCGCGCCACCTCCATCTCGGCCCGCCGGCGTTCGGTGATGTCCACCCCCGA
>CAZEDA010000736.1:0-1714 GCA_964510915.1 uncultured Rhodocyclaceae bacterium
TCGGCTTCTTCCGTCTCGAGCCGACGGCGGGGCACTACATCGGCGGCTTCGGCGATATCCGGTGGTTCGATGCGCGGGACTTCCTGCTGCCTGCGTGCGCGCTCGACGACCACGAGTCGGACATCGTCTCCCACATGAATCAGGACCATCCGCGGGCGCTCGTCGAGTACTGCCATCACCGCTTCGGCATCACGCCACGCGAAACGCAGATGGTCACGATCGATGCCGATGGCTTCGACGTGCTGGCCGACGGCCAGGCGCTGCGGTTCGAATTCTCCGCGGCGGTGACCGATCCCGATTCCGCCCGCAGGGAACTGGTCCGCCTCTCGCAGCAGGCCCGAGGCGGCCCTGGAGCCCGTCCATCGTGATCTCCCGTCGCGCCGCCTATCTCTCCGCCTGCGTGAGCCTCATCCTGCTGGCGCTGCTGTGCGCCGCGTGGGAGGCCTTCATCGCCCCGCTGCGTCCCGGCGGCAGCTGGCTCACGCTCAAGGCCGTGCCGCTGCTGGTGCCGCTGTTCGGCATCCTCCGCGAAAAGCTCTACACCTACCGCTGGACCAGTCTGCTCAGCCTCGCGTACTTCACGGAAGGATCGGTGCGCGCGTGGTCCGACGGCGCGCCAGCGCGCTGGCTCGCGTGCGCGGAGATCGCGCTGTCCATCGCGCTCTTCGCGGCCTGCCTGGCGTACGTGCGATCGCACACCCATCCCGTCCGTGCCGCCTGAACACGACGACGCTGAATCGTCGCGTGCCACGCCGTATCGCGGCCGCTTCGCACCGACACCGTCCGGGCCGCTGCATTTCGGCTCCATCGTGGCGGCAGTGGGCAGCTACGCGGATGCCCTCGCCCATGACGGCGAATGGCACCTGCGCATCGACGACGTCGACCCGCCCCGCGTGGCGCCCGACGCCGAATCGCGCATCCTCGCCACGCTGGAAGCGCTGGGGTTCGAATGGACCGGACCGGTCGCCCGTCAGAGCAATCGCATTCAGGCTTACGCGGCCGCGCTGGAGCGTCTGCGCGACCGTGCGAACGTCTACCCCTGCTCCTGCAGCCGCGTCGAGATCGCCCAGGCAGGCCTGCCCGGGATCGAAGGACCGCGCTATCCGGGCACCTGTCGCGCGGGCCTCTCGCATCCGTTCCGGGCGCCCGCGTGGCGCCTGGAGGTGGACGACACGCCGGTCACCTTCGTCGATCTGCTGCAGGGGGAGCAGTCCCAGAACCTCGCGATCGCCACGGGTGACTTCGTGCTGCGCCGGGCCGATGGCGTCTTCGCCTATCACCTCGCCTGCGTGGTCGACGACGCGGAGGCCGGCTTCACCCATGTGGTTCGGGGTGCCGATCTGCTCGACTCCGTCGGCAGGCAGGCGCACCTTGCCCGTCTGCTCGGCTTTGCGCCCATCACCTACCTGCATCTGCCCGTCGCGGTGGACCGGACGGGGCAGAAACTCTCCAAGCAGAGTCTCGCCCCGGCAGTCGATCCGTCACAGCCCGGGTCGGTGATTGCCGAAGCGTTGCGCTTCCTGGGACAGCCGCCCCCGGCCGACCTGGAGGGAGCGACCGTCAGGGAACTCTGGGCCTGGACCCGCGCCACCTGGTCGCGAGACCGGCTTCCGCGTACGCGCGCGCTGCCCTGGGACGGTCCGTCGACACAGCGCGCCCCGAAGTAGGCGGCCAAGTCGCGAAGCTGTGCCAGACTTGCCCCTCGGAGAAGGTC
>CAZEDA010000737.1:0-1706 GCA_964510915.1 uncultured Rhodocyclaceae bacterium
ATCTACGGCCTCGCGTACACCGTGAACAGCGGCAGCGTGACCACCGAGTTCGACCGCATCGCGCGCGCCGGCGCCATCGGCCGCATCGCGCTCACCGAAGCCGGCTGCAAGGTGCTCGGCGCCAAGCTCGCCGACTGCTACGCCTCCCAGGGCCGCGTGATCGACAAGGCCTCCGGCCGCGCGATCGGCTACGGCGAGATCCTGCAGAAGGTGAAGCTCGAGCGGACCTTCTCGTACCCCGAGGACTTCCGCAAGGTCGCGCTGAAGGACCGAAGCCAGTACAAGATCATCGGCCAGTCGGTCGCGGCGCTCGACATCCCCGCCAAGACCAACGGCCAGGCCAAGTACGGCATGGACGTGTTCATCCCCGGCATGGCCTACGGTGCGCTCGCGATCCCGCGGTCTCGCTACGGCGCCAAGGTGCTGTCCGTGGACGATACCGAGGCGAAGAAGATCCCCGGCTTCATCAAGGCCGTGAGGATCGACGACTCCATCGGCAAGTGCACGGGCTGGGTCGTGGCGCTCGCCGAGACCTTCCCCGCGGCCATGAAGGCGGCCAAGGCGCTGAAGATCGAGTCCGATCCCGGTCCCTACGGCAAGCTGAGCCTCGACGACATCTTCGAGGAGTTCTCCGAGAAGGCGAAGAATCCCGAGGAGAGCGCCAACTGGGTGCTGGAAGGCGACGTGGAAGCTGCGCTGCCCGCCGCCGACAAGCAGCTCGAGGCCGAGTACTCGAGCGACATGGTGTGCCATGCGGCGATGGAGCCGATCAACTGCGTCGTGCAGCACGCCTCCGACGACAGCTGGCACGTGCACATCGGCACGCAGGGCCAGTCGTTCCTGCGCATGACCCTCAACTACTACCTGTCGAAGGTGCTGAACAAGAAGGCCGACGACGTCAAGGTGGTGGTGCACCAGTACCTCGTGGGCGGCGGTTTCGGCGGCAAGCAGGACTACGACGACGCGCTCGCGGCGGCCTACTGCGTGAACGAGATCGGCCGGCCGGTGAAGCTGATCCACACGCGCGAATCGCAGTTCGCCACGTCGTTCCCGCGCACGCCGACGCTGCACAAGCTGAAGGCCGGGGTGAAGAACGGCCAGCTCACCGCGATGAACCACGACATCGTCTGCGGCTGGATGGGCCCGCGCTTCTCCGTGGGCAAGAAGTACGGCTCCGACTGGCTGCAGCTCGACTCGCACGACGAGAAGAAGCAGGACATCGACCAATGGTCCATCGGCGGGAGCGATCACTGGTACCACGTGCCCAACCATCGCGTGCGGGCCTGGAACAGCGACCGCACCACGTGGGCCGTGCAGGCGAGTGCGCTGCGCACCGTGTCCAACTCCTACAACATGTTCGTGGTCGAGTCCTTCATGGACGAGATCGCCCATGCCGCGGGACGCGATCCGGTCGAGTTCCGGCTGGCGATGCTGAACGGCAAGGGTGGCAATCGCGGCATCCCGAACACGGGCTACCCGCCCGGCACGCCGTCCGACTACTACATGGACCAGCTCTGGATCTCGCTGCCATGGACCAAGGAAGGTTCCTGGCCCGGCTACGAGTCCGGCACGGTCGGTGGCGCGCTGCGTCTCGCCAACTGCCTGAGGGTGGCAGCGGGCAAGGCCGGCTGGGGGGCGAAGAAGCTGCCGCCCAACACCGCCATGGGCGTGGCGCTGTCCTCGGCCGAGGAACGCCAGAGCCCCAC
>CAZEDA010000738.1:0-1700 GCA_964510915.1 uncultured Rhodocyclaceae bacterium
TCCCGGAGTCGCGCCTTCCGGCGCTCGTCCGGGCTACGGAATTCATCTCGCATACAACCTCGCAGCCCGGGCAAAGGGGCGGCCCACATCCCCCTTTTTCCTGTAAAGCTTTGACTCCGATCGTCCGATATCAGTAATCTGCTCCCCCCGGCCTTATGCGCATGGGATGTGCGGGGTTGCTGGCCATTTATCCATTGGAGTGAACGATCATGCGAAAGAAGATCCTCGTCGCCCTCATGCTTTCGACGGCGTGCGGCGCGGCCCACGCCCAGTTCAAGGCCCCGCCGGATCGCACCGGGCTGTATGTCATCGGCACCGTCGGTGTGTCTCAAGGCAACGACCGCTCGGCGTCCCTTGCCCGGGCCGAAAGCAACCTGGGTTCCCCCCTGGATTCCGTCACGGTCGACGGGCGGCGCAACAATGCCGGCGTCCTGATCGGCTATCGCTTCAACGAGTTCTTCGGGGTGGAAGGCGGCTTTGCGGACCTCGGCCGGCTGACGCTTCGGGCCCAGGGCGGGGGTAACGCGTTCACGTCCACGGCCAAGATCCGGGGCGGGCACGTGGCTCTGGTGGGCTTCCTGCAGGCCACCGACGACACGGCGGTGTTCGCCAAATTCGGCGGTGTCTGGGCCAAGACGAAGTACGAGTCGTCCGACGGCTTCACCGACGACACCAACGTCTTCCGCTCGTACTGGGGACTGGGGCTGCAGGTGCACTTCACGCCGAACGTGTTCGGGCGGCTGGAGTACCTGCGCTTCAACAATCTCGGTTCGACCTACAGCGGCCAGGCCGCCTTCAACCACTACAACCTGGGCGTGGGCTACCTCTTCAAGTGAGCCCCTGCGGAAGGGTCACCCCCGGGTGATCCTTCCCGCCCTGTCAGTGCAGTTGCACCGCCTGCGCCGGAATCTGTTCCACCCCCACCGAGCCGGGCATCCCTTCCGAAGATTCCGGCATCGGCTCGCGCCGCAGGGTGAACGTGAACCGCGCGCCGCCTTCAGGCGTGTTCTCCGCCCGGATGGTGCCGCCGTGCTGCTCCACGATCTCGCGGGTGATCGCGAGCCCGAGACCCGTGCCGCCGGCCCCGCTCTTCGTCTTGCTGCTCTGGACGAACTTGTCGAAGATCGCGTCCAGTTCGTTGTCCGGAATGCCGACGCCCTGATCGATCACGTCGATCTGCACGCCATCGGCAACGCCATCGTCGTCCGCACGGCGCCCCGCCGCCACCACACAGTCGCTGACGCGGACCGTGATTGTCTTGCCCGCGGGCGTGAACTTGATGGCGTTCGACAGCAGATTGCGCATCACCTGGCCGACCCGGAGGGAATCGCACCAGACCGTGAGATCCCGCACGCGGTAGTCCGTCTGGACGGTGAGATCGCCCTTGCGGACGACCATCTCCAGTTCCGACATCACGCTGCTCATCACCGTGGTGAAGTCGACCTCGGCAAACTCGTAGCGCATCTTGCCCGACTCGAGTTTCGCGAGATCCAGCAGATCGTTGAGCAGCCCGAGCAGCCGCCGTCCGCTCTGGTCGATGCGTGACATGTAGCCGTCCAGCTTGTCGACAGTGACATTGCCGGAGGCGATCTTGTCCAGACCCAGTCTGGAAAAGGACAGGATGGCGTGCATGGGCGTGCGCAGCTCGTGCGACATGTTGGCCAGGAACTCCGACTTGGCCATGTTGGCGGCTTCCGCGT
>CAZEDA010000739.1:0-1689 GCA_964510915.1 uncultured Rhodocyclaceae bacterium
AGGCCTCGCTCCGTCAGCACCCTGGCCATCGTCTGGGCGTTGGCCATCACCTGGGCCTGGTAGCGGCGGAAGTCCTCGGTCATGGCCTCCTTGAAGGCGACGGCCTTGGCGGCGATCACGTGCATCAGCGGCCCGCCCTGGATGCCGGGGAAGATCGCGGAGTTGAGAATCTTCTCGTGCTCGGCCTGCGACAGGATGATGCCGCCACGCGGACCGCGGAGAGTCTTGTGCGTGGTGCTGGTGACGAAGTGCGCGACGCCGACCGGATTCGGATACAGCCCGGCGGCCACGAGGCCGGCGTAGTGGGCCATGTCGACCAGCAGGTATGCGCCGACGGCATCGGCGATCTCGCGGAACTTCTGGAAATCGATCCGCAGCGCATAGGCCGAGGCGCCGGCGACGATCACCTTGGGCTTGTGCTCATGGGCCAGCCGCTCGAGTTCGGCGTAGTCGATGACTTCCTCGGGGGTGAGACCGTAGGCGACCGCGTGGTAGAGCTTGCCCGACAGGTTGACCGGCGAGCCGTGGGTCAGGTGGCCACCGTGGGCCAGCGACATGCCGAGGATCGTCTCGCCGGGCTTCAGCACTGCCGTGTACACCGCCTGGTTGGCCTGCGAACCGGAGTGCGGCTGCACATTCGCGTACTCGGCGCCGAAGAGCTTCTTCGCGCGGTCGATGGCGAGCTGTTCGGCGACGTCCACGTGCTCGCAGCCGCCGTAGTAGCGCTTGCCGGGGTAGCCTTCGGCGTACTTGTTGGTCAGGACCGAGCCCTGGGCTTCCAGCACGCGGGGGCTCGCGTAGTTCTCGGACGCGATGAGTTCGATGTGATCTTCCTGGCGCTGGCGCTCCGCCCCGAGGGCGAGGGCGAGTTCCGGGTCGAAGGACCCGATCGTGTCTTGGCTGCTGAACATGGTGATCCCGAGGGCGACAAAGGCCCGAATGGTAACACCGGGGCACCGGTCAGCCCGATCCGGAGGGCGGGAAATGCCTTGCCGATGAGTCGGTTGCGGCATCGCGCATGGTCATCGCCGGGTGCCTTGGCGTATGATCCCGCCGTTCTGCCGCGGACGGGTCCGCGTGGAGGCTGGCGGCACCCTCGGCTGGGATGCCAGGCCGGTCCCTTCGTTCCCATGCAAAAAAGACCGGGAGGAGTCCCTGAAATGCCGAATGTCCTGTCGAAACTGATGTGGCTGGTCATCGCGCTCCTGGGCGCGTCGGCCATCGCCAGCATCGCGACCCATCGGGGCGAGTCGATCAATGCCCTGTGGTTCATCGCGGCGGCGGTTTGCACGTACCTGATCGCCTACCGCTTCTACAGCGCCTGGATCTGCGCCAAGGTCCTCGTCCTCGACGAGACCCGCGCCACGCCTGCGGAACGGTTCAATAACGGGCGGGACTTCATCCCCACCAACAAGTGGGTGGCCTTCGGTCACCACTTCGCCGCCATCGCCGGCCCCGGCCCGCTCATCGGGCCCACCCTCGCGATGCAGTTCGGCTACCTGCCGGGCACGCTCTGGATCCTCGCGGGCTCCGTGCTCGGCGGCTGCGTGCAGGACATGGTCGTGATGTTCTGTTCCACCCGCCGCGACGGCCGCTCCCTGGGCCAGATGGCGAAGGACGAACTCGGCGCCGTCGGCGGCTGGGCCGCGATGATCGGCGCGCTGATGATCATCATCATCCTGATCGCGG
>CAZEDA010000740.1:0-1687 GCA_964510915.1 uncultured Rhodocyclaceae bacterium
TCCAGGACGACCACTTCGACGGTACGGCCTCGATCAGCTTGCCCGGCGGGCAGGAGGGATGCGATCCCGGCGACCGAGGCGTCGACGACGATCAGTTCGCGCCGGGGTGTGTCGAGCGAAATGGGAGCGACCGGGATCTCGGGCGCGAGGGGGGGCTCCGCAGGGAAGAGGTCGGCCGAGAAAAGCCATCGCGCTTCCAGGGGCTCCATGACGGGTCGCTGGCGCGCACGCGCAGTCGCGCGCGGCTGCGCTTTCCGCCGTGTCCTGGAAACCCCCATGCAACGATGCCCTTCGCGCCGATACGATGGTTCGTTTACGGCCTGCGGGAGCCGGGGTTGAGCGCCCCCGGGCGAAGGAGGGTCAGGCGGTGGCGGGGCCCGTGGTGAGCCAGAAGGTGACGGGGCCGTCGTTCACCAGGGCGACCTTCATGTCGGCGCCGAACACGCCGGTGCCCACCGGGTCGTGGACCGAGCGGGCGTACGTCACCGCGTGATCGAACAGCGTCCGGCCGAGTTCCGGCGCAGCCGCGCCGCTGAAGCTGGGGCGGGTTCCCTTGCGGGTGTCCGCGGCCAGCGTGAACTGCGGCACCAGCAGCAGCCCGCCCCGAATGTCGCGGACGCTCCGGTTCATCTTGCCCGCGTCGTCGCCGAAGATGCGGTAGCTGAGCATCTTCTCGATCAGCCGCTCGGCTGCGGCGGGCGTGTCCGTCGGTTCGGCGCATAGCAGCACCAGCAGGCCCGCACCGATCTCGCCGGTGATCACGCCGTCCACGCGTACCCGGGCTTCGCTCACCCGCTGCAGCAGGGCGATCATGGCGGCGAGCATGGCCCGGGTGCGCCGCCGGCACCCGCTGGCAGGGTCCACAGCCTGGCGATCTCCAGCTGGAACGGGCCGGCCTGACGGTCGGCGATGACGAAACCGAAGCTCGCCACCCGGGCCGGATCGAGGGGCGGGGCATCGGGGACCAGGCGACCCCGAAAGCGCGGCTCGAAGGCGGAAAAGGGGATGGCGATGTCCTGCCACTGCGCGTCGGCCGTCTCGAACGGGGCCTGATAGCGCAGCCCGTCGAAGCCGCCGTACGTCGCGAGATTGAGCTTGTAGCGCTTGCCGTCCCCCCGGACCCGCAGGCACAGACCGGCGCCGGGACCGAGATCGAAGCGGCCGTCGGCCGACTTGATCGACGCGAATCCGCCGTTGTTCTCGAGAGACACCACCCCGTTGAACAAGACCGTCTGCTCCGCGGTCACACGGGCGGTGCTCGCGGAGCGCCCGCCCATCACCACGTCGTCCACGGGGACCCACGGTATGCTCGCAGCAAGCAGTTCGAGGCCGAGCGCCATGGCTACCATGGCACCGGCGGCCGGTTGGAGTGCGGAACGTACAGGGAGTCAGTCATGACGGCGCAGCGGAACAATGGGGCGGGTCGCGAACTCGCCTATCTGGCGGGTGGATGCTTCTGGTGTCTGGAGGCGGTCTATCTGGATCTCGAGGGGGTGCTCTCGGTCACGTCCGGCTACATGGGCGGCCACGTGAAGAACCCGACCTACCGGGCAGTGTGCGATGGGGATACCGGCCATGCGGAAGTGGTGCGTGTCGAATTCGACCCGGGTGTCGTCAGTTTTCGGGACCTGCTGGAGGTGTTCTTCGTCATCCACGACCCCACCACGCCGGACCGGCAGGGCAACGA
>CAZEDA010000741.1:0-1685 GCA_964510915.1 uncultured Rhodocyclaceae bacterium
GCGACCTGCGGCAGGCCCTTGAATCCCTGCCGTCCACCCTCAACTCGTGCTTATCGGGCGCGACTGCGCCCGTCCCTGCACGACAAGGAGACAAGACATGAGGGTGCTTCCAAGACTCCAGGAGATGTGGTCCGGCGGCAGCGGCAGCCGCGCCAGGGACGATTCGTCCGGCAGCGACCGCGCGTCCGAACTGCGCCCGATTCCCGAGGATGCGCTCATCCTCGTACCGATGCGCAATGCCGTACTCTTCCCCGGGACACTTTCGCCGATCTCTGTCGGCCGGACGAGTTCCGTCCGCGCCGCCGAGACGGCCGCGAAGCAGGACCTCCCCGTGGGATTCCTCCTCCAGCGCGAGGCGGAGAAGAACGACCTCGCCCCGGAGGACCTGCACTGGGTGGGTACCGCGGGGCGCATCGTCCGGCACATCGGCGCCGCTGAAGGCGTGCACCATCTCGTCGTGCAGGGCCAGACGCGCTTTCGGGTGCTGCAGTTCCTGGACGGCTGGCCGTTCCTCGTGGCGCGTGTGGCCTACGTGGATCAGCCGGAAGAAGAAATCAGTCGCGAGATCGAGGCGCGGTTCCTGCGCCTTCGCGATCAGGCACTCGAAGCCATCGACCTGCTGCCCAACGTACCCGATGAAGTGAAGGGCGTCGTCGAAGGCATCGAGTCGCCGGGGGTGCTCGCCGACACGGTGGCCAATCTCATCGACGTGAAGAAGGAAGACAAGCAGGACATCCTCGAGACTTTCGACCTCCAGCGCAGGCTCGACAAGGTGCTCGCCGTGCTCGGTGCACGCGTCGAGGTGCTGCGTCTGTCCAAGGAGATCGGTGACAAGACGCGCAAGGAGTTCGACGAGCGCCAGCGCGAGCATGTGCTGCGCGAGCAGCTGCGCCAGATCCAGAAGGAACTCGGCGACACCGAGGACACCGCGGCGGAGCTGGAGGAACTGCGCACCGCGATCGAGAACGCCGGCATGCCGGACGACACGCTCGCGCACGCCCGGAAGGAGTTCCGGCGCCTCAACCGCATGAACGAGGCGAGCGGGGAATCCGGAATGATCCGCTCCTACCTCGAACGCCTGTCGGAACTGCCCTGGAAGCTCGAGGAGCCGCCGGCGATCGACATCGCCGAGGCGCGCAAGGTGCTGGACGAGGATCACTTCGGCCTCGAGAAGATCAAGCGCCGCATCCTCGAGCACCTCGCCGTGCGCAAGCTGAATCCGACCGGCAAGAGCCCCATCCTCTGCTTCGCCGGCCCCCCCGGTGTGGGCAAGACCTCGCTCGGGCAGTCCATCGCCCGGGCGACGGGTCGCGTCTTCCAGCGCGTGGCGCTCGGTGGCGTGCACGACGAAGCCGAGATCCGCGGACACCGCCGCACGTACATCGGCGCGATGCCGGGCAACATCATTCACGCCATCGAGCGAGCCGGCTCCCGCGCCTGCGTGCTGATGCTGGACGAGATCGACAAGCTGGGTGCCGGCGGTTTCCACGGAGATCCGTCGTCGGCGCTGCTCGAAGTGCTCGATCCGGAGCAGAACGCCCGCTTCCGTGACAACTACCTCGGCGTGGATTTCGATCTGTCGCGGGTGCTGTTCATCGCGACCGCGAATCAGCTCGACACCATTCCCGGCCCGCTGCGCGACCGGATGGAGATCATCCAGCTTCCGGGCTACACGGAGCAGGAGA
>CAZEDA010000742.1:0-1682 GCA_964510915.1 uncultured Rhodocyclaceae bacterium
GGCACACGCGCCAGCACCACCAGTACTTCACGAACAACGAGATGACGGTGGACTCCACGCGCGAGTTCCGCATCATCTTCTTTCCGTGGCGCGCGCTGTTCACCTTCATGGGGATGGGCATTCCGTTCGCGCTCGCACTGGGCTGGGTCGTCAATCCGAATGCGGGCTACGTGCTGATGGTCACGATCGTCGGCCAGTACCTCATCTACGAGTCGTTCCACTACTGCTGTCACGTCCACGAGAACTGGTTCGTGCGCAACATGCCGTTCGTGAACACCATCCGACGCCACCATACCGCCCATCACAACCAGGGCATCATGATGGACCGCAACATGAACCTCACCTTCCCGATCGCGGACTGGTTCATGGGCACGAGCGACCTCGATCGCGGACTGATCGGTCACATCTTCAACGGGTACGACGAGAGTCACATCAAGCCGGAACTGCGGGCGGCGATCGATCGGCACACCCTGCGGGATGACGGGGTCACTGCAGACGCGGTCTGACAGCGCCTGCCGTCGGCGCCATCCTCACGCGACGGGCTTTGCTTCCTCCTGCTGCTGCAGGGCCCACATCTGCGCGTAGGCGCCGGCGCGGTCCAGCAGTTCCCGATGGGTGCCGCGTTCGATGATGCGGCCGCCTTCCATGACCAGGATCTGATCCGCGTCCACGATCGTCGACAGGCGGTGCGCGATGATGAGGGTCGTGCGGTCCTGGGCGATCCGCGCGAGTTCCGACTGGATCGCCTTTTCCGACTTCGAATCCAGCGCGGAGGTCGCTTCGTCGAAGATCAGGATGGCCGGGTTCTTGAGGATGGCCCGCGCGATGGCGACTCGCTGCTTCTCGCCGCCCGAGAGCTTGAGCCCGCGCTCGCCGACGCCGGTGTCGTAGCCCTGCGGGAGCGACTCGATGAAGTCGTGGATGTGCGCCGCACGGGCCGCGTCGATCACTTCCTCGCGGCTCGCCTCGGGCCGGCCATAGGCGATGTTGTAGAAGATCGTGTCGTTGAAGAGCACGGTGTCCTGCGGCACGATGCCGATGGCCGCCCTGAGGGACTTCTGCCGGACAGTCCGGATGTCCTGGCCGTCGATGGCGATCTGCCCCTGCTGCACGTCGTAGAAGCGATAGAGAAGCCGCGCGAGCGTCGATTTGCCGGACCCGCTGGCTCCCACCACCGCGACCGTCTTCCCGGCCGGGATCTCGAACGCCACGTCGTGGAGGATGCGGCGATTCGATTCATACGAGAAGCCGACCCCTTCGAACGCGACTCGTGCGCCGCGGAGCTGCAGATCCGTCGCACCAGGCGAATCGGCGACTTCGCGATTCTCGGACAGCAGCCGGAACATCCGGTCCATATCGGCGAGCGACTGCTTGATCTCACGGTAGACCATGCCGAGAAAATTGAGCGGAATGTAGAGCTGGATCAGCAGACCGTTCACGAGCACGAGGTCGCCCAGCGTGAGCTCGCCGTTCACCACCCCCTGCGAGGCCAGCATCATCAGCAGCGTCACGGCCACGGCAATGATGAGGCTCTGACCGATGTTCAGCAGCCCGAGCGACGCCTCGTTCCGCACCTCCGCAGCCTCGAACTTCCGCAGATGCTCGTCGTAGCGCCCGGCCTCGAACTCCTCGTTGTTGAAGTACTTCACCGTCTCGTAGTTGAGCAGGCTGTCGATCGCGCG
>CAZEDA010000743.1:0-1678 GCA_964510915.1 uncultured Rhodocyclaceae bacterium
GGTCGGTGGCCGACCTGATCGCATTCGGATCCACCCTGCTCACGACGGACGACGTGATGCCGGGTGTGGCCGAGATGATGCCGATGCTTCAGGTCGAGGGCACCTTTCCCGACGGCACGAAGCTCGTCACGGTGCACGATCCGATCCGGCCCGGCCGGCAGCCGGTCCCGTCTTTCATCACCCCGGGCGAGATCCTCCCCGCTGAGGGCGACATCGAGATCAACGCCGGCAAGAAGAGTGTGACGATCCGGGCATGCAACACGGGAGACCGCCCCATCCAGATCGGCAGCCACTACCACTTCTTCGAGGCCAATCGCGCCCTGGACTTCGATCGCGAACAGGCCTTCGGCATGCACCTCGACATCCCGGCCGGAACCGCAGTGCGCTTCGAGCCGGGCGAGGAAAAGGAGGTGACGCTGACCGCGTTCGGGGGCACCGGCGAGATCTACGGTCTCAACGGCCTGACCAACGGCTCCACGCGGAGCGACGTCGTGAAGGACCAGGCGCTGCAGCTGGCGCGCAGCCGTGGTTTCAGAGGAGCCTGACATGGCCAAGATCTCCCGGAAGGAATATGCGCAGATGTACGGCCCCACCAAGGGGGATGGCGTCCGCCTCGGGGACACCTCGCTGATCGCCGTGATCGAGCATGACTACGCGGTGCCCGGCGACGAGTGCCTGCACGGCGGCGGCAAGACACTCCGCGACGGCCTCGGGCTGATGCCCGGATTCGACAGCGCGGCAGGCTCGCTGGACATGCTGATCTCCAACGTGGTCGTCATCGACCCGGTGCTCGGAATCGTCAAGGGCGACATCGGCATCAAGGACGGGAAGATCGTCGGCATCGGCAAGGCCGGCAATCCCAACACCATGGACGGTGTCCACCCCGACCTGATCTGCGGTGCCGCGACCACGGTGCGTGACGGCGAGGGGCTCATCGCCACAGCCGGTGGCATCGATCTCCACGTGCACTTCGACTCGGCGCAGCTGGTCGAGCACGCGATCGCTTCCGGACTGACCACCATGCTCGGCGGCTCCCTCGGCCCCATCACGGTCGGCATCGACTGCGGCGGCGCATGGAACGTGGGCAAGATGCTGCAGGCGGCCGAGCAGTGGCCGATGAACTTCGGTTTCCTCGGTCGGGGCAACACGTCCAAGCCGCGCTCGATCTACGATCAGATCGCCGGCGGCTGTGTCGGCGTCAAGATCCACGAGGACTGGGGGGCAATGCCGGCGGTGATCGACACGGCCCTCGCCGTGGCCGACGAACTGGACTTCCAGGTGCAGCTGCACACCGACACCCTGAACGAGTCGGGTTTCCTGGAGGACACGATGGCGGCCATCAAGGGCCGGACCATCCACATGTACCACGTCGAGGGAGCAGGCGGCGGGCACGCGCCGGACATGATCAGCTGCGTGGGGCAGATGAACGTCCTGCCCTCGTCCACCAACCCGACCAACCCCTACACCGTCAACACGTTCGACGAGCACCTCGACATGATCATGGTGTGCCACCACCTGAATCCGGCGGTGCCCGAGGACGTGGCCTTCGCCGAAAGCCGCATCCGCGCGCAGACCATCGCCGCCGAGGACGTGCTGCACGACATGGGCGCGATCTCGATGCTGGGCTCGGACAGCCAGGGCATGGGCCGCATCAACGAGGTCATCTGCCGCACCTGGC
>CAZEDA010000744.1:0-1676 GCA_964510915.1 uncultured Rhodocyclaceae bacterium
CGATCCCGGCATTCACGCCGACATCGATACGCGGGAAGAAGCGGAAAAACTGCTGGCAGCCAGACGCTGAGGTCGGCGCCATTCCTGCAGGTCAGGGCTTGAGAACGATGGCCTTCAGGTCGCCGTCGACGCCGAACTTGCCGCGGAACTGGTTGGACGGGCTGCGCAGTTCCATCTGCACACGGCCGTTGATGCGCTGTGCCGCGTCGATCTCGAACCCGCCCGAAGCCGTCATCAGACCGGCGCGCATCTTCAGATCCCGATACTGGTAGCGACCGCCGGAAACGTTCAGCACACCGGTCAGTTCGTCCAGCTTCGTGCGTCCGCCGCGAACACCCTCGGACCGCGGCGTCTGCAGGGCACGGACGAGATCCACACCATCCAGGCTGCCGTTCGTGAGCGTGAAGGTCGAACGCACCTGCGGAGTGTCGAACAGGCCGCCGACCTTGGGCGCCGTGAGCGAGAACTGCGTCTTCGACTGTAGGGCACCGCTCGCGCGGGCGTCCTTGGTGATCGATTCCATCAGCGACGACAGTTCGACCCGCTCGGTCGTGAACTCCCCCTTCGCGCCCCAGCCGGAACCCCAGTCGATCTTGGCGGTGCCCTGGAACACGCCGCTGTGCATGGTGCCGTCGATGGCGGTGAGATCGAGCGTGGTGCCTTCGATCTGCCCCTTGGCCGTGATGTCGTTGAACATGACGCCCGGTCCGAAGGTCGGCTTCCAGCCGCGACCGGACAGCGTCACCTGCATCGGTCCCTCGCCGGGCTGCACGGTACCCTTCAGACTGCCGTCGGACAGACGCAACTCCGCCCCCTTGAACGAGCCGTCCAGACCGAGCCGCACATCGCCGTCGATGCCGGGCAGATTCACGTCGGGCACGGCGAGCTTGGCGGACTTCAGCACGATCCAGCGGAACTCCACCTTGCTCTGCCCGCCTTCACGCTGGAACCAGCCCACCACGCGCGGCAGCGCATCGGCGCTCAGCTGCGGCTCCTGCAGGAACACGCGCTTGATGCGGATCGTGTTCTCGAACAGGGACGCGAGGTTGGGATCGAGCTCGATCGTACGGACACGGATGTCTAGCTGCTGCCCGATCTTCACGTCGTCCAGCTTGATCTTGGGGCTGGGGAAGATCGCGAAATGGAGATCGCCGACGGCCACCGGCTCGCCGAGCCGCTCCGACGCGATGCGCTGCACCGCCGGCACATAGAAGGACATCGGGATCAGGTGCAGGCCCGCCCCGAGGACGGCCAGCACGACGAGGATGCCGATGAATATCGGCTGCGCACGGGTGAAGATCGAGCGGCGGTTCGAAGCGAGCAGCGCCTTTCGGGCGGCCTTCTGCCGGTCCCGGTCTTCCTGTTCGGCCCGCTGCTTGGCCAGGGCCTGCTCCCGGAGATTGCGCTCCGCTTCCATGCGAAGCGTGTCGGCACGCCGACGGGCTTCCTCTTCGCGCTTCTTGCGCTCTTCCTTCTCGCGGGCCTTGCGCTCGGCATCCAGACGGTTGCGCTTGGCGGCCTCTTCGAGGGCGGCACGGGCGGCTTCCTCCTCGGCACGGCGCGCGGCTTCCGCAAGCGCCTTGGCCTCGGCATCGGCGCGGGCCTGCGCCTCGCGCTCGGCGGCCTCGACGGCGCGGCGGGCTTCCTCTTCGAGCGCTCGCTGCCGTTCCATGGCC
>CAZEDA010000745.1:0-1667 GCA_964510915.1 uncultured Rhodocyclaceae bacterium
GCGCGCACTCGCGTCCGGTCGCGGCGGTAGACTCCGACTTCGAAACGCGCGAACGCGCCACCGGCGCCATCTCTGCGCGACTACCGCGAGCCCGGCTCGCGGCACTTACTCACACATGCTCTTGGGGAGCCTGGTCGATGATCGAAGGATTCGCGGCACTGCTGCTTTTTCAACTTGCCGGAGAAGCCATTGCGCATCTGGCGCATTGGCCCGTGCCGGGCCCGATCGTCGGGCTTCTGCTGCTGCTCGCGTGGTCGTCTCTGGGCGGGCGCCTGGGGCAGTCAGGTGAAGGCGTCGCGCGCGGATTGCTCGCCAACCTCGGTCTCATGTTCGTGCCGGTCGCCTCGGGCATCCTGTATCAGCTGCGCAGCCTCGGGCCGGCCGCATGGCACGTTGTCTGGGTCGTGGTCGCCGCCACGATCGTGACGCTCGTGGCCACGGCAGCGACCTTCACCCTGCTCTCCCGCCGCACCGATGAGGAAGCCCCATGAACCCGCCGCCGATCTTCGAACTCTGGGTTTTTCTCAAGGCGAAACCGCTGCTGTGGCTCGTGCTCACCCTTGGCGCCTGGGTCCTCGCGCGACGCCTGCAGGACGGGGCCGGCGGCGCGGCGTGGGCCAATCCCGTGGCCGGCTCGTCACTGATGCTCGGCTTCCTGCTGTGGCTCACGGATACGCCTTACGAGGAGTTCTTCGCCGGCGCGCAGTTCGTGCACTTCCTGCTCGGCCCGGCAACCATCGCACTGGGCGTCACCATCATCGAACACGGCCAGGCCGTGCGCCGGCAGATCGTGCCGGTGGTCGGCGCGCTCGTCGTCGGCGTGGTGGTGTCGGTCGGTGTGACCTGGGGCTTGTGCCATGTGGCCGGGTTGTCGGACGTCATCACGCTGTCTCTGCTGCCGAAGTCCGCCACGGCGCCGGTTGCGATGGCAGTCAGCGAGAGCATCGGCGGCATCGCCAGCATCTCCATGTGCGCCGTGCTGCTCACCGGGGTGACAGGCGCGATCATCGTGACACCCTTGTTCAATCTGTTCCGCTTCCGCAACTGGAGCGCCCGCGGGTTCGCCGCGGGCCTCACCGCGCACGGCATCGGTACGGCGCGCGCCTATCAGGTCAGCAACGAGGCCGGGGTGTACGCCGCCCTCGCGCTCGCGCTCGCGGCGTTGCTGCAGGGAATTCTGCTGCCGCTGCTGCTGTAGATGACGCGGGCGCACGGAAGCCGCGATAGGCGCATCATGGGCCGAACTGCACTGCTACCGCGCCCGACTCGCCGACCAACCCGCCCGGAGACACTGCGATGCCCTCCCACGACCGCCTGCATTGCCGTCCTCTCTCCGGAGCGGACTCGAGCCTCGTCTCCGCATCGCGCCGCCGCGTGCTTCAGTGGAGCGCGGCCCTCACCGCGGGAGCCGTGCTCTCACCGGCAGGAGCGGCGGCGCCGGCTTTCGATCTCGTCATCCGTGGCGGAGAGGTGCTGGACCCATCGGCCTCCCTCCGTGGAGTGATGGACGTCGGCATCCGGCGCGGGGTGATCACGGCGCTCGGCGTCGATCTTCCCGCGGCGCCGGGCTCTCAGGTGATCGACGCGCGCGGGAGGCTGGTGGTGCCCGGCTTCGTGGACCTGCACGCACACGTGTATCCGCAGGGCTCCGCGATCGGACTGCCCGC
>CAZEDA010000746.1:0-1666 GCA_964510915.1 uncultured Rhodocyclaceae bacterium
GTCGGCCAGTTGTAGACCTGACCCTCGACGCCTTCGACCTTCTCCCAGAGCTCGCCGGGGTTCGCCTTCACCTTGCCGTAGTTGTTCTTGAACGCGGTCGGGTTCATGGCGTACTTCATCAGCTTGTAGACCTCGTCGCTGGTCGGCCAGATGTCGCCCAGGTAGACGTCCTTGCCGTTCTTGCCCTTGCCCACCGGTTCGGTCATCAGGTCCTTCTGCACCGTGCCGGCGATGGCGTAGGCCACGACGAGCGGCGGGGAAGCGAGGAAGTTGGCCTTGAGGTTCGGGTGGATGCGCGCTTCGAAATTGCGGTTGCCGGAGAGCACGGCCGCGCAGATCAGATCGTTCTTGGTGATCGTCTCGTTGATCTCGGGCGTGAGATCGCCCGCGTTGCCGATACAGGTCGTGCAGCCGTAGGCCGCAACGCTGAACCCGAGCTGTTCCAGGTACGGCAGCAGGCCGGCCTTGGTCAGGTACTCGGTGACGATGCGGGATCCGGGGGCGAGCGAGGTCTTGATGTGCGGCTTGACCGAAAGCCCGGCCTTGACGGCCTTCTTGGCGAGCAGGCCTGCCGCGAGCAGCACGCCGGGATTCGACGTGTTGGTGCAGGAGGTGATGGCAGCGATCAGCACGTCACCATTCTGCAGTTCCACGCCGTTGTCGGTCTTGAACGTAGCACCGAGCTTCTCGGCGGGCTGATTGAAGCCGTTGTCCGCCGTGGGCTTGGAGAACAGGTCCGAGAACTTGCCCTTCACGTTGCCGATCTCGATGCGGTCCTGCGGACGCTTGGGGCCCGCGAGGGACGGGGCCACCGTCGAGAGATCCAGCACGAGGGCCTTCGTGTACTCGATGTCGCCGGCCTTCGGCACGCCGAACAGGCCCTGCGCCTTGAAGTAGGCTTCGAAGGCATCGATTTCGGCCTTGGTGCGGCCCGTGCCCTGGAAGTACTCGATGGTCTTGCCGTCCACGGGGAAGAAGCCCATGGTCGCGCCGTACTCGGGCGCCATGTTGGCGATGGTCGCGCGGTCGGGCAGGGCCAGCGACTCGGTGCCTTCGCCGAAGAATTCCACGAACTTGCCGACGACCTTCTCCTTGCGGAGCATCTCGGTGATCGTGAGCACGAGGTCGGTGGCGGTCACGCCTTCGCGCAGGCGGCCCTTCAGTTCCACGCCGACGACGTCGGGCGTCAGGAAATAGACCGGCTGGCCCAGCATGCCGGCTTCCGCCTCGATGCCACCCACGCCCCAGCCCACGACGCCGATGCCGTTGATCATCGTGGTGTGGCTGTCGGTGCCGACCAGCGTATCGGGATAGTAGACGCCGTCCTTCTTGTGGACACCGCGCGCCAGGTACTCGAGGTTGACCTGGTGGACGATGCCGAAGCCGGGAGGCACCACGCCGAACGTGTCGAACGCCTGCATGCCCCACTTCATGAATTCATAGCGCTCGCGGTTGCGCTGGAACTCGAGCTTCATGTTGAGATCGAGGGAGTCCTTGCCGCGGTAGTGATCGATCATCACCGAGTGATCGACCACGAGGTCCACCGGCACCAGCGGCTCGATGGTCTTGGGGTTCTTGCCCATGGCTTCAGCCACGTTGCGCATGGCGGCGAGGTCGGCCAGCAGCGGCACGCCGGTGAAGTCCTGCAGCACCACGCGGGCGACGA
>CAZEDA010000747.1:0-1655 GCA_964510915.1 uncultured Rhodocyclaceae bacterium
TCGGGAAGGCGGACGCACCGTGGGTGCGGGCGTCGTTGCCAAGATCATCGAGTGACGGAAAACAGGCCAGTAGCTCAATTGGCAGAGCGTCGGTCTCCAAAACCGAAGGTTGGGGGTTCGAGACCCTCCTGGCCTGCCACCCGATCCACTCGGGCGGCATTGTGGCCGATGTCCGGCAACGGCGTCGGCTGACTTCCACAGGTGCGCGCTTTCGCGCAAGGAACGTTTCCGTTCTCCTCGAATATGGTCGACAAACTGAAGCTTGCCATCGCGGCACTGCTGGTGGTCGCAGGTGTGGCAGGCTACTACTACTGGTCGGAAAGCCTGATGCTCGTCCGCGTGCTGTGCGTGGTCGCGGGCGTGCTGGCAGCCGCGGGAGTGGCCTGGACGTCTGCGCCGGGCAGGACGTTCTATGTGTTCGCGCAGGAATCCGTGGCAGAGACCAAGAAGGTCGTCTGGCCCACTCGCAAGGAAACCGTGCAGACCACCGGCATCGTCATGGCCTTCGTGGTGGTGATGGCGATCTTCCTCTGGGTGGTCGACGGTTCCCTCGTTTGGCTGGTTCGAATCATGATGGGGCGGACTGAATGAACACGAAGCGCTGGTATGCGGTGCACACCTACTCCGGGTTCGAGAAGAGCGTCCACAAGCAGCTGCTGGAACGCATCGAGCGTTCCGGCATGCACGATCAGTTCGGTCAGATTCTCGTGCCGGTCGAGGAAGTGGTCGAGATGAAGGGCGGGCAGAAGAGCATCTCGGAGCGCAAGTTCTTTCCGGGCTACGTGTTCGTCGAGATGGAGATGACGGACGACAGCTGGCACCTGGTCAAGAACACGCCCAAGGTCACGAAGTTCGTCGGCGGCACGGCTCACAAGCCCACGCCGATTCCCGACAAGGAAGTCCAGGCGATCCTCCAGCAGATCCAGGAGGGCGTCGAGAAGCCGAAGCCGAAGGTCCTGTTCGAGGTCGGGGAGTCCGTCCGCGTCAAGGACGGTCCGTTCACCGACTTCCACGGCACGGTCGAGGAAGTGAACTACGACAAGAGCAAGCTGCGTGTGTCCGTGTCCATCTTCGGACGCGCGACCCCGGTGGAGCTCGAGTTCGGCCAGGTCGAGAAATCCTGACAGGCCGTGGCTTCGGCCGCGACCGGTCCTGGTGAGTCAGGTGACGGCGGATGCGATCCGGCGCCGTCATTCGTGAAGTGCGGATCGCGCACGGGGAGCCTCGGCGACGGTCGGGGCGCATGCACCCATCCAAGGAGCCATCATGGCAAAGAAGATCATCGGCTTTATCAAGCTGCAGGTGCCGGCAGGCAAGGCGAATCCCTCGCCGCCCATCGGCCCCGCTCTCGGCCAGCGCGGCCTGAACATCATGGAGTTCTGCAAGGCGTTCAACGCCCAGACCCAGGGCCTCGAGGTCGGTCTGCCGATCCCGGTCGTCATCACCGCGTTTGCCGACAAGAGCTTCACCTTCGTGATGAAGACGCCGCCCGCGACGGTGCTCATCAAGAAGGCTGCGGGCGTGACCAAGGGTTCGCCCAAGCCCCATACGGACAAGGTCGGCAAGCTCACGCGTGCCCAGGCCGAGGAAATTGCCAAGCAGAAGATGCCTGACCTCACCGCATCCGATCTCGAAGCCGCCGTTCGCACGGTGGC
>CAZEDA010000748.1:0-1654 GCA_964510915.1 uncultured Rhodocyclaceae bacterium
CGAGGAAACGGTGCGGGGCTACATTGGCGACGGCATTGCCCGTCTGACCAAGCGTCTTCTCACCGGCACCTTGAATGGCGAGCCGGACGAGGCCCTGTTCGAACAGGCGTTGCATGTCTTCGAGGGGCACTATTTCGACGGTGTCAGCCGGGACAGCCGTCCGTTTCCCGGCGTCGTGAGCGGACTCGAACGACTCCGCGGCGCGGGACTGCAGCTCGCGTGCATCACGAACAAGGCCGAGCGATTCACCGTGGCGCTGCTTCGCGCCCAGGGCATGGCGCCGCAGTTCGACCTGGTGCTGAGTGGCGACAGCCTGCCGAAGAAGAAGCCCGACCCCATGCCGCTGCTCCATGCCTGCGAACATTTCGGCGTGTCGACGAGTGAGTTTCTGTTCGTGGGCGATTCCCCCAACGACATGGCTGCCGCGCGAGCGGCGGGCTGCCCCGTCGTCTGCGTGCCTTATGGGTACACCGGCGGGCAGGATGTACGGGACCTCGGGGCCGATGCTATAGTTTCAAGCATCTCCGATCTCGCAGTTCTCATCACCTGACATGGTGGCTCCACATCCCTGCCGGTTCGATGCGGTGTGCCGTTGGCGTCCTTGGCGGCCCATGACGCACGGCGTGCGCCTCTGGTGACACGCGCACAGAATCCTGGCAGTGACGCAGTACGGATGATTTCCCGGAGCCTCCATGACCGAAGAGCAATTCAAGCAGTTCGCTGAGCGCGGCTTCAATCGCGTTCCCGTAGTCCTCGAAACGCTCGCGGACCTCGACACGCCCCTGTCCGTCTATCTCAAGCTCGGCAACCGGCCCTTCTCCTATCTGCTCGAGTCTGTGCAGGGCGGCGAGCGATTCGGTCGCTATTCGTTCATCGGGCTCCCGAGCGACGTCCGGTTCGAGGTGCGCGGACGTGTGTGCAGCGAGTTCCGCGGCAACACGCTTCTCGCCCAGGTCGAACATGCGGATCCTCTACAGTGGGTCCGGGAATGCCAGGCTCGCTTTCGCGCCGCCGTGATTCCAGGCCTGCCGCGCTTCGCAGGCGGGCTGGTGGGGTACTTCGGCTACGACACGGTCCGCTACATCGAGAAGCGTCTCGCGGACACCCAGAAGCCTGACGTGCTCGGGTGTCCTGACATCATGCTGATGCTGTCGGATCGGCTGGCGGTCGTGGACAACCTGTCCGGCAAGCTCTACCTCGTGGTGTACGCCGACCCCGGCGAACCGGATGCCTACGCGAACGCCCGGCGCCAGCTCGATGTGCTCCTGGCGGCTCTGCGCCAGCCCGTCGGCGTTCCGGCGGAAATGCCCATGACTCCGGCGGCAGCCCATTCGGAGTTCACGGAGCAGGGATTCGAAGCTGCCGTAGCCCGGGCCAAGCAGTACATCTTCGACGGGGACATCATGCAGGTGGTGCTGTCGCAGCGTCTGTCGCATCCGTACCCGGCCTCGCCGCTGTCGCTCTACCGGGCGCTGCGGGCGCTGAACCCGTCTCCGTACATGTTCTTCTTCGACATGGGCGGTTTCCACATCGTCGGCGCGAGCCCGGAGATTCTCGTCCGGCTCGAGAGCGGTACGGTCACCGTGCGCCCCATCGCTGGCACACGTCCGCGCGGAGCGACCCGCGAGCTGGATGAAGCCCTGGAAGTCGATCT
>CAZEDA010000749.1:0-1648 GCA_964510915.1 uncultured Rhodocyclaceae bacterium
GGCAACGATGCCGCGAACCCCTTCGGCACGGATCACTTCTCGGGCTTCAACGTGAACACGATCGCCATCGAGGTGCCGATCTCGCAGATCACGAGCGATCCGAATGCGGTCATCGGCATGTACGCCTCGACCAGCCGGCAGAAGTTCAAGGTTTACAACGGCGTCACGCGGCCGACGGACAGCGGGCCGTGGGTGCAGGTGTCCCGCCTCGCGAATCCTCTCGTGAACGAGGTGATCATCGGCACGGCGTCGAAGGATCTGTGGAACGCGACGGCGCCGAGCCAGGAGGCTCAGTTCCTCGACTTCTACCGCACGTCCCGGCTCGGTGTCGTACTCAATCTCGTGTACGGACTCGGCGGCACGGCGCTGGAGATTCCCACCGCCAATCGCGCGGACCTCGTCAACGTGCTGCTCAAGTATCCGACGCAGCCGCAGACCGGCCTGTGCGACGCGACCAGCCCCTGCTCCGAACTGCTGCGGTTGAACCTTGGGGTCGCCCCGGTCGCCCCGGCCAACCAGAAGCGTCTCACTGTGCTCGCAGGAGACAACGCAGGCTGGCCGAACGGTCGCCGTCCCAACGACGACGTCACCGATGTGGCGCTGCGCGTGGTGGCCGGCAAGCTGATCGGTGCCGCCTCCGGCAATCTGGCTCTCGGCGACGGCGTGAACTTCAATCAGGCGGCCCCGGGATCGAACACGACGGCCAACGGCATCTACATCCCGTTCCCCTACCTTCCCACACCGCACGCGGGCCGCGATCGCCGGCACATCGACTGCAACGAAGGCAGCGTGGCGTCGCCGTCCACCCCCGCGGGCAATCCCTGCAACTAGCCCGGAGCCATCACCATGAAGACCATTCGTACATGGCTCTGCGCCAGCGCACTCGCGCTGGCGGTGGGCGGGGCCCAGGCTGCGCCGGTGTCCTTCGGGACGGTCAACTACGTCACCAGCACGCTCACCATCGCCGGAAGCGACATCGATGCCGACGATGACAATTCCGGTTCCAGCGCGCTGCCCTTTGCCTCGACGTCGTCCTCGGCGGACGCCGATGCGTCGGCCGACGCGACGGCCGGCGCGTCGGTCGGGTCGGTTTCCGCTCAGGCGGGCGCGACGGGCGGTTCCGGGCTCGATGCGTCGGCAACGGCTTCCTCGAGCTTCACCGGTCTCTTCACGGGACCGGGCGGCCTGCTGCGTCTGATCGTCGATGTTGTGACGGGGGCGTCCGCGACCGGCGATTCGAGCGGAGACGGCCTCGTGCGGGTCACGCTGACCGCCGGTGCGGACACGCTCGTCGACGAGATCGTGCGCCAGACGATGCAGTACACCGCGCTCCTCAATCTTGGAGCAGGCACGCTGGGGTCGCTGACCATCGAGGCCATCGGCACGGCGGCGGCGCAGCCCCTCGACGTCGGGGCGCCAGCCGGGGGGAACGCCTCGAGCGGATCAGCGCAGGCGAGCTTCGCGCTCAATCAGGTACCGGAACCCGGAACCTGGGCCCTGCTGATCGCCTCCCTGCTCGTCATGTTCCTGTCATCGTCCTCCATGGCAGGGCGGCGCGAATCTGCCCTGTCCTGTTCCCCGCGCAGGTCCGCCGCCGACTGAGCGTAGCGAGGTCTCGACCGCGTAGGTCGTGCAGTCCTGACCTAGG
>CAZEDA010000750.1:0-1643 GCA_964510915.1 uncultured Rhodocyclaceae bacterium
TCCGCCTGCAGCACCTTGGCCCGCGTGAACTCCAGCGTCGAGCCGGGCGCGGTGTTGAGCTGCACCACGATTTCCGACAGATCGGCCTCCGGAAGGAACTCGGTGCCGATCGCGGGCACGAGCGCGAAGCTGCCGAAGAAGCTGGCGGCTGCGATGCCGATGGCCGTCTTGCGCCACACGAGCGCCCACCGGACCATCGACTGGTAGAAGCCGCTCACCCGCTGGAAGCCCCACTCGAAGCCCTGCAGCACCCTGGCGATCGGCCCCCTGCCCCGCGGCCCCAGCGCATCGGGGTCGTGCCACACGCTCGAGAGCATCGGGTCGAGCGTGAAGCTCACCAGCAGGGACAGCAGCACCGCGCAGGTGACGGTCATGCCGAACGGGTAGAAGAAGCGCCCGATGATCCCGCCCATGAAGGCCACCGGCACGAACACCGCACAGATGGTGAAGGTCGTGGCCAGCACCGCGAGACCGATCTCGTTCGTGCCATCCAGCGAGGCCTGACGGTGATCCTTGCCCATGCCCAGGTGCCGCACGATGTTCTCGCGCACCACGATGGCGTCGTCGATCAGCAGACCGACGCTGAGCGACATGCCCATCAGGGTCATCACATTGAGCGAGTAGCCGAGCGCATACATGGCGGTGAACGTGCCGATCAGCGCGATCGGCAGCGTGAGCCCGGTGATGACCGTGCTGCGCCAGGAGCGCAGGAACAGGAACACGATCAGGACCGTGAGGCCGGCTCCCTCGAGGATCGTCTGGCGCACGTTGGCCACGGAATTGCGGATACCCTGCGAGGTGTCGCGCACGAAGGAGATCTTCACGTCCGGCGGCAGCTGGGACACGAGATCGGTCACGACACGGCGCACGCCCGCCACCACGTCGAGCGTATTGGCGCTCTGCGCCTTGACGATGTCGATCGCGACGCCCGGCGTGCCGTTGATGAGCGCGACGCTCTCCTCCTCCTGCTGGCCATCGATGGCCTGCGCCACCTGCCAAAGGTAGATCGGCGAACCGCCGCGCCGCGCGACGATGATGTCGCGGAACTGCGCCACGTCGCGGATCCGGCCCTGCACCTTCACGAGCCGCTCGGACTCCCGCACCGACAGCGCGCCCGCCGGAAGTTCCTGGTTCTCCTCCCGCACCGCGCGGATCACCTGGTCGACGCCGACGCCCAGCGATTCGAGTTCGGCCGGCCGCAGGAAGATCTGCACCTCGCGCCGCATGCCGCCAACCCGGCTGACGCGGCCCACGCCGCGCGCGCTCTCCACGCGCTTCATCACCACCTGATCGGCAAGCATGGTGATCTCGCGCAGGCTGCGGGTGGGCGAACTGACCGCAAGGGAGAGGATGGGGAACTCCTCCGGATTGAACCGCGACACCACCGGCTCGTCGATCTCCTTGCGGAACCCGGCCCGCGCACCCGCCACCTTCTCGCGCACATCCTGCGCGGCGCGGTTCGGATCGGTCTTCAGGTCGAACTCGGCGATGACGAGCGACTGGCCCTCGTAGGAGCGGGAGGTCAGCGTCTTCAGGCCGCTGATGGTGTTGACGGCTTCCTCGATGCGGCGGGTGATGTCCGACTCCACCACCTCCGGGGCCGCGCCGGCGTACCGGGTGTTGACCACCACCACCGGAAAGTC
>CAZEDA010000751.1:0-1638 GCA_964510915.1 uncultured Rhodocyclaceae bacterium
TGGTGAGCTTGCCGTCCTGCGCCCGCTTGCCGAAGTCGGCGATCTGCTTCTCGATATCGGCGAGCGACATCTGGTCGGCGTTGCGGATGATCGGCACCACGAGTCCGCGCGGGCTGCCCACGGCGATGCCCACGTCGAAGTAGCCGTGATACACGATGTCGTTGCCGTCGACCGAGGCGTTCAGCACGGGATACTTCTTGAGCGCAGCCACGCAGGCCTTCACGAAGAACGACATGAAGCCGAGCTTCACGCCGTGCTCCTTCTCGAACTTGTCCTTGAAGCGCGCACGCAGATCCATCACGCCCTGCATGTTCACTTCGTTGAAGGTGGTGAGGATCGCCGCGGTCTGCTGGGACTGGACCAGACGCTCCGCGACGCGCTGCCGCAGTCGCGACATGGGCACGCGCTTCTCGGGACGATCGCCCAGGAGCATGTCCACATCCACGGGCGGCGCCGGCATGGCTGCGGGCTCGGCGCGACCGGTACGCGGGGCGCGGCCCTGCACGGCAGCGGTGACGTCTTCCTTCGTGACGCGGCCGCCGCGGCCGGTGCCGGCGATGGAGGCGACGTCGAGATTGTTCTCCGCGGCAATCTTGCGCGCGGCCGGCATGGTGATGACTTCCCCCGAGGCCGGTGCGGCGACGGGAGGCGGTGTCGTCTTCACGGACGTCAGCTTCCCGGCGGGCGGCGTGGCCTCGGCGACGGCAGCGCCGCCACCGCTCGCCGCGGCGACCTTGGGCTGGGCCTCGGCCTTCGCTTCGGTGTCGATCGTCGCGATCACTTCCATGGCGACCACCGTGCTGCCATCCCCCTTGACGATGGAGGTGAGCACGCCCGCCTCGGGCGCCGGCAGTTCGAGCACGACCTTGTCGGTCTCGATGTCGATCAGGTTTTCGTCGCGTTCCACGCGTTCGCCCTGACGCTTGTGCCACTTGAGCAGCGTCGCCTCGGCAACCGACTCGGACAGGGCCGGCACTTTCACTTCGATCAGCATGTTTCCTTCACCTCTCTATCAGCAGCGGGGGGCGCGGGCGAGACTTACTCGCCGGTCCGCAGCGCCGCATCGACAACGGCTTTCTGACGCTGGTTGTGCAGGGCGAGATACCCGCCGGCCGGCGATGCGCTCGAAGGGCGCAGCGCGTAGCGCAGCTTCTGCTCGGGCCGCATGTGCCGGAGCAGGTAATGCTGGATGCGGTGCCAGGCGCCCTGGTTGCCCGGCTCCTCCTGGCACCACACCACATCGGCGGCACCCGGATAGCGCTCGATCTGCGCCTGGAACTCGTCATGCGGGAACGGATAGAGCTGTTCGATCCGCACGATCGCGACGTCCTGCTGCTTGCGCTCGCGGCGCGCGGCGAGCAGGTCGAAGTACACCTTGCCGCTGCAGAACACGATCTGCTTCACGCCCTTGGGATCGATCGGATCGATCTCGGGGATGACCGGCTGGAAGCGGCCGTCGGCCAGATCGTCCAGCGTGGACACGGACTCCTTGTGCCGCAGCATGCTCTTGGGGCTCATGATCACCATCGGACGGCGATAGGGCCGCAGCATCTGCCGGCGCAGCACATGGAACATCTGCGCGGGCGTCGACGGCACGACGACCTGCATGTTGTAGTCGGCGCAGAGCTGCAGGAAACG
>CAZEDA010000752.1:0-1633 GCA_964510915.1 uncultured Rhodocyclaceae bacterium
GCGCGATGATCGGCCAGCGTGAAGCGGCGCTTGGCCTCGGAGCGGCTCATCACACGCCCTGCGCCGTGGCTGCAGCTCTCGAACGAGTGCGGGTTGCCCCGGCCGCGCACGATGAAGCTGCGCGCACCCATGCTGCCGGGGATGATGCCCAGCTGGCCTGCCTTCGCGCTCACGGCGCCCTTCCGGGTGACGTAGATGTCCTCTCCGAAGTGGCGCTCCTTCTGCACGTAGTTGTGGTGGCAGTTCACGGCTTCCACGTGGGACTGGAAACGCTTGTGGATCACCTTCTGGACGGCCTCGATCACGTTTCGCATCATCACTTCGCGATTGATCGCCGCGAAGTTCTGCGCCCAGCTTACCGCACGCACGTAGTCACGGAAGTGCCGGCTGCCCTCCTCGAAGTACGCGAGGTCGCGATCCGGCAGGTTCACCTGATGGCGCATGGCGTCCTGGCGGGCGAGCTCGATGAACATCGTGCCGATGAAGTTGCCGACGCCCCGGGAGCCCGAATGCAGCATCAGCCAGACTGCACCCGATTCATCCAGGCAGACCTCGATGAAGTGGTTGCCCGATCCGAGCGTGCCCAGATGCTGGATGTGGTTCGTCTTCTCCAGTCTGGGGTAGTCCCGGCACAGTTCGGCAAACTCGGGTTGCAGTCTCGCCCACGCGGTGTCCACGGTGCCGGGCGGCTTCTGCCAGGCACCGGGGTCGCGTCGACCGGGCACGCGCCCGTGCGGCACCGCGCGCTCGATGGCCGAGCGAAGCGGGTTCAGGTTGTCCGGAAGATCCTCTGCCGAGAGCGTCGTCTTGCACGCCATCATGCCGCAGCCGATATCCACGCCCACGGCGGCCGGGATGATCGCCCGAAGGGTCGGGATCACCGATCCGACGGTCGCGCCGATGCCGAAGTGCACGTCCGGCATGGCCGCGATGTGCCGGAAGACGATCGGCAGGCGAGCGGCGTTCTCCAGCTGGCGCCTGGCTGCGTCTTCCACGGGTACGCCCCGCGTCCACATCTTGAGGGGCACGCCACCGGGGATGTCCTGGTGGAGGTAGTTCGGTTCCATCATCGTTCTCCATTATGGGCGCCTGCGCGGCATTGCGGCCGGCGCAGACGCCCTTCCCTAGTTGAGCCGCGATTCCTTCGGCAGACGGGCTGCCAGCCATTCATGGACGTCCGCCCGGACATGCCGCCCTGCGAGCAGAAACGCCTCGAAGCGGTTCGGCACGTACGGCAGGTACAGCAGCGGCATTCCCGCTTCCTCGGGCGTCCGGTCGGCCTTGCGGCCATTGCACGGGCCGCACGCTGTCACGAGATTCATCCAGGTCCAGCGACCGCCCCGGGACTCCGGCACGATGTGTTCGCACTGGAGCTCGCTTTCGCGGAAGCGACCGCCGCAATAGGCGCACGTCATCCGGTCCCGTCGAAAGAGCTTGCTCCGCGAGAACGCAGGCGGATCCGCGAACAGGTTGATTCCCGCCGCGCCGCGAAGCGCGATGATCGGGGGCACGTCGATCACCGACCGGCAACCCCGCGCCACATTGAAGCCGCCTCGCAACGTGGCGAGCGGACCGTCGCCATGGGTCCACGCTACGGCGTCGGTGGCAACGTGGACCGCCGCGTGCTCGAGCG
>CAZEDA010000753.1:0-1629 GCA_964510915.1 uncultured Rhodocyclaceae bacterium
GTCCCCGATACGTATCGTGTGCAGCACCGCACCCCACCGTGCCCGTCATCGCTGGAGTCTCCTGCGGCAGGCGGCGACCTTGGCCCTGCTTTCCACTGACCTTCGATCCACGGAAACCGCGCCATGAACCGCCGCACCTACC
This sequence comes from uncultured Rhodocyclaceae bacterium, assembly GCA_964510915.1. GTDB lineage: Bacteria > Pseudomonadota > Gammaproteobacteria > Burkholderiales. Next base: position 143 of record CAZEDA010000753.1, read on the forward strand.
GCCCCGTCCTAGCCGCCCTGGCGCTCGCCACCGGATTCCTGCCCCTTGCCGCCGCAGCCGAGCCGACCCAGAGTTGGAGTGAGGTCGTATCGCCCGCGCGTCAGATCACGTCCGTGTCGAGCCCCGGCCCGGCGGCCTCGATGAACGGTGCCCGATTCACCGTGTTCTTCGACGACGGATCGAGCGATCAGGCACTGTTCGTCGCCGCGGGTATCGATCTCTCCATCGCGAGCACCGACAGCTTCGTCGCAATCGCGGAGTCCACCGGCAGCGACGCGTCGTTTCCCGACTTCTCCCTCGCCAACCAGAGCCAGCTTCGCACCATCACCGGTTTCCGCATCGACGGGCGGGGTGACGGCGCCGGCCATGCTGCCTTCGATCGTGGCCTGGGCGTCACCGACACCCTGCGTCCCAGCACGCCGGATTCGGCGACCGGCATCGATCTCCATCTGGACTTCTCCGGTCGGAGGTTCCTGACCGGCACCGTGGACATCCTCTTCAGCCATCCGCTGGGCCTCGCCGGTGCCGCGCCCGTCGGTGATCTCTTCGGCGCGGTCGAGGTTCGGATGGATCTGGACACCATCAGCGGCCTGCCCCCGGTCACTCAGTTCTCCGGTGTCTTCTCCACGATCAAGTTCGCGTCAGACGTGGACACGGTCCAGTATGCGGCCGCCGTCCCCGAACCCTCCACGCTGATCCTGTCCGGAATCGGTCTCGCCGGGCTGGCGCTGGCAGCGCGCCGCCGAAGAGCGTGATGGAGCCGCCGCGTCCTCTTGCACCCGGTCGCGCTGCATGGCGTCGCGTCGTGCACGCACCCATCTCGTAGCGCCTATCCTGAGCCCGCCTTCTCGACCCCGATGCACGCCCGACCGCACGCCCCGAGCCATGAACAGACGCACTCATCTACTCGATTTCGGAGCAGATTGCGGCCGTGATCACACATAGAAATCGAATGCGCGCGGCTCGGCGCATTCCCCGACAAGGAGACTCCGCCATGTTCATGAGAACCGCCACCCTCAAGGCAGCGTTTGCCGTGTCTGCCTTTGCGCTCTCCGCCCTTGTCGCGACGACGGCTGCCGCCGCCCAGCAACCGGGGGCGCATTTCGAGCAGATCCGCATGGGCAGCGCGACGCAGACCGGTGCCGGCAACCCGCTGGACGTGCACGGCTTCGAATACATCGTGCACTTCGCACTCAATCCCGGCCACGGCTTGACGGGAGCCTCGCTGATCGTGCCCGGGCCGTCCGGCGCCCGACTGGTAGACATGACGCTGCTGGACAACAGCCTGTTCGTCTTCCGCTCGCCGCCCTCCGCCGACCCGGATGCGCTCGATGCGGAGTTTCCGGAGGGCCCGTATGCCGTCGAAGCGGGCGGGCCGTCGACCACCTTCGAGTTCACGGTGCCCCAGTTGACGGAGGTCTACCCGGGAGATTTTCCCCGCCTGACCGGCACGACCTTCACCGACCTCCAGGGCATGGATACGAGCC
>CAZEDA010000754.1:0-1628 GCA_964510915.1 uncultured Rhodocyclaceae bacterium
GCATCGACAGCGACTGCGATGCCGCACACGCCACCGAACCGACCGTGAAGATGCCCAGCGCCATGAGCAGCGTGTTGCGCCGCCCGTAGCGGTCGCCGAAGCGGCCGTACATGGGCGTGGTGGCGGCGGCTGCCAGCAGATAGCCGACCGCGATCCAGGAGGCATCCCGCAAGCCGCCCAGTTCCTGCACGATGACGGGCGTGGCGGTCGCGAGCAGCGTCTGGTCCACCGCCGCCATGAACATCGGCAGCATGACGGACGTGAACAGTCGCAGGAACTGGCGGGTGCCATCGGGACCGGACAGACCGGACGCGGGCGGGGCGGGCTTGGGAGTGGGGTCGCTCATGGGTGGCCGATTGTGGGGCAAGCCACCCGCGAGCGGAAGGAAGGTCGCGGCGATTCCCGCCGCTCAGGCTGCCACCGGCACCCGCTCCACGACGTCCACGGGCACCCCGCTGGGGTCCATCACGACGAAATGGCGGTCACCCCAGGGTTCGGTCCGCAACGGGACCTCGACCGGGACACCCAGCGCGACCAGACGCGCCAGTTCCGCCTGCACGTCGTCCACGTCGAACGTGATCCATACGCCGCCACCGGCGAAAGGGCGGCGGAACACCGGCGCCTGGGACTCGAGGCCCGGCTGCAGAAAACCCAGCTCCGCTTCGCCCGATCGCAGCAGGACGAACCAGTCTGCCTCGAACACCACCTCGCAGCCGAACAGCCGCACATAGAAATCACGGGATTGCGCCACCTTGTCGGTGACGATGCCTGACCAGAGCTTCATGACTGCCCTCCTGTTTATGCAACAGGGGCGAAGTGTCGGCTCAGGCCGTCGAACCGTCTTGAACGAACGCGACATGCTCCCGGCGAAACCGCGCAGGGGGGCGCCCTGCCCACTGCCGGAAGGCGCGGGTCATGTGGCTCTGGTCGGCATACCCGCATTCCGCGGCGAGCTGCGCCAGCGGCATTGCGGGACACTCCGACAGCGATGCCGCGGCGCGCTGAAAGCGGCACACGGAAGCGAAGGCACGGGGACTGAGGCCGACCGCATCCAGGAACATCCGTTCGAACTGACGGGGACTGCGCCGAACCGAGGCCGCCGCGTCGGCCACCGACATGCGGTCATCACCGCCCGCCAGCGCATCGACGACGTCATCCAGTCTCGTGCGCTCGGCGTCGACCCGCCGTATCCATCGGTCGAGCGCATCGTCGAGCACCCTTGCCGCATCGTCCAGCCCGGCGCTCGCGACGGCGTCTTCCAGGGCCGTCGCGAGCCCGCAAGAGACAGGCGTTGCGTGGTCCGTCAGTTCCCGGGCGGAGGCATCGAGGAAATGGCGGCTGCCGCCGGGCCGGAAGCGGATGCCGAGGTAGTGCCCGCCCGGAACGAGGGGCACGTTCGTCGCCCGGGTGGTCGTGCCGAAGGCTGTAACCGAAGTGCGGCTGCCATCGACCAGCAGCACGACGTCGATGGCACCGTCCGGCAGGATCTCGTAGTGAGGGCCCTGACTTTCCGCGGCGAGCCAGAAGTGGTCGACGAAACGGCGCACGCTCCCGGTCGGGACGAAACGCCTCATCGCCGGCGAGCGGGCCTGCTCGCGGGCTCGTAGCATCTCGATGGTGTCGGGCGT
>CAZEDA010000755.1:0-1627 GCA_964510915.1 uncultured Rhodocyclaceae bacterium
GCACCGGAACTCCTGCAGCAGTTCTTCCGGCGGCAGTTCTTCCTCCATCGGTCCGCCGGACGCGATGGCAGCTTCCATCTGCACGCGCTGTTCCGCGAGTTCCTGACGCGGCGTGCCCGCGATCTCTGGTCGGCGGAAGACTGGCACGGGATGCAGCGGCGCGCGGCGGCCGTCTGCGCTGCGTATGCCATGAACGACGAAGCGCTGGATCTCTTCCTCGGCGTCCAGGCGTGGGAAGAGGCCCTTGCCGTGTTCTCCTCCGTTCTGGTGGAGCGGCTGGAACAGGGACGCTACGCGCTGCTGCGTCGCTGGATCGCAGCGCTGCCGGAAGCACTCGCCGATGCGACGCCTGATGTGCAGTACGCGGTTGGCACGATGGCGTCAGGCGACGATCCGACCTTCGCGATCCGTCGGCTCACGGCAGCCTACGAAGGCTATCGCGCGCGCTCAGATCCCCTCGGGAACATCCGCACGGCGTCCGCGCTGATCGAGGTCATCTTTCATTCCACGACAGATCATCGGGCCATGGTGCCCTGGATCATGGTACTGGCCGACCTCGAGCGCGACTCACCTGCCGCGCTGGACCCCGAGTCGAGACTGCGGATGCATGCGGCGATGCTGGTCGCACGACTGTTCGCCTCTCCGCGCGATCCGGAACTTGCGCAGACGGCGCAGGCGACACTCGAACTCCTCGTGGGGGAAGCGTCGGCGAATCGTCGCCTTCTGTCCACGGTGTTTCTCACCATCTACGCGACCTTCACAGGACACTTCGAACTGGCGCCGCTGCTCACGGCGCACGGGGACCGGCTTGCCGATCATCCCGCCGTTACACCGCACGCGCGGGCGAACTGGCTGCTCTGGAAGACCTACCTGATGCGCCTGCTTGGGCGCCATGACGAAGGCGTTCGTGCGGTGAGCGAAGCGTGGGACATCGCCACGCGCGAAGGCTTCGGGCAGATCCGGTTTCTCGCGGCGTACTTCCGCAGCGGGCTCGAATCCTCCTTTGGCGAGTTGAAGACGGCCGGCCATTGGGAGCGGGAGGCGGCGGCCCTGGCCGACCCCTCCCGCCAGCTGCAACGCGCGCTGCTCGCCGCCTGTTCTGCATGGCTGGCCCTGTATCGCAATGACCCGGCGGGCGCGACGCTGCACGGGCAGCTCGCCATGGGCACGGCGCGATCCCTGGCCGCGCCGTCCTATCGCATCCACTACGGCATTCCGCTGGTGTTCGGGCTCGTGGAGAGCCGGGAGTTCGGCGAGGCCGACGCGGTGATCGCGGAACAGCGGGCTGCGGTATCCGGCACCGCGATCGGCTGCTTCGAGCCGCTCTTTCTCGCGGCGGAGGCGCGAATGCGGGAACTCGTCGGCGACGAAGCCGGCGCCCGACACATCGTGCAGACGCTATGGCGAGTCGCAGCGCGTCAGGACCACGGGCGGTTCCTCTCCTGGCTCAAGCCATGGATGCCGCGGTTTTGCGAGTGGGGCCTCAGCGCCGGTGTCGAGGTCGCCTACATCCGGACGCTGATCCGTGAGTTCGGCTGGAAACCGTTGGACGGCTTCTCCGATGCCTGGCCCTGGCGCGTGCGCGTTTACGGGCTTGGCGCGTTCCGCGTGATCGTGAACGACGAGC
>CAZEDA010000756.1:0-1624 GCA_964510915.1 uncultured Rhodocyclaceae bacterium
AGCCCAGGAACAGGAAGCCGGACGTGCCACCAGCGTCAGCGGTGTCGTCGCCGTGCAGCGCGCCACCGGGTCCATGGGCATCATGGCCAGGGGCTCGGCCGTGCGGCCGGGTGACACGGTCATCACGCAGCCGGACAGCCGCGCCGTCATCGAACTGCGCGACGGCGCGAAGCTCACGGTGCGACCGGCCTCGGAGTTCCGCATCGAGGGCTACAAATTCGCGCAGGCCGCGCCCCAGGAGGACAGCACGATCCTGCGCCTGCTGAAGGGCGGACTGCGAAGCCTGACCGGTCTGCTCGGTCAGCGCCGACCGACCGCCTTCCAGCTCAACACGGGCACGGCGACGATCGGCATCCGCGGGACGGACTTCATCACCCGCATCTGCGAGGACGACTGCGCCGCCGAGGCCAAGCGCGAAGTCACCACGTCGATCTCCCGCACGCCCGGCTATGTGGGGCGCCTCATCGCGATCCAGGGTCGCGTCGCGACGGCCACGGGTCCGCGCGCCGGCAAGCCACTGGCCGTCGGCGACCCGGTGTATGCGGAAGACATTCTCGAGACGTCGCGTCAGGGCTTCGGCATCGTGATCTTCCAGGACGGCACACGCATCGTGCTGCAGGAGAACACGCGCTTTTCCGTGGAACGCTACAAGTACGAACCGTCGCGACCCGAGCAGGGCAACGTCGTGCTGCGGCTGCTGAAGGGGGGGCTTCGCGCCCTCACAGGGCTGGTGGCGCGCAACAACAACCGTCAGTTCCAGATCAATACCGCGGTGGCCACGATCGGCGTACGCGGCACGGGCTTCGATGCCTTGTGCGTCGGACCCTGCGCCGATGACGGCGAAGCCGGTCCGGCGGATGCGCCCTCCGGTCTCACGGTCGGCAACTGGCAGGGATGCAACGTGGCCGTGAACGAAAAGGGCGAAGCCCAGATCTGCGAAGGCCAGGCGCTCAACGTCGCGAACGACAAGGAAGCGCCGAAGCAGCTCCCCGCGATGCCGGCATTCTTCGAGCGCTCGCAGGCTCCCCGCCCGGACAAGCTCAAGGTCAATCTCGAGGAGTTGTTCGGCGTGCAGCAGGACGGCTTTTCCGAGCCCGGTGTCTACGTGCAGGTCCGCGAAGGCACCGTCACCCTGAAGGGCACCTCCACGGAGACCTTCAGCCTCACCAAGGGCGAGACCGGCTACATGTCGCCCAACGGCTCGAAGTTCGTGCGCCTGGGCGTCACGCCCGTGTTCATGGATCGCGACGTGTTCATTCGCGACGCCGATCCGGACGAGTACGGCTGCTTCATGAAGTAGTCCCCGGGGGCGGATTTCCGCTACCCTGCGGTCAGCCGGTCGACGGCCCGGGCAAAGACCCGGGCCCGCCGCCGGGGCACCGCGAAGCGCCTCCTGCCGCCGTGCTCCCACGCGCGGTTCCCGTTCTCCCGGCTGCCTGCCTTTCCTACTCCGAACACTCCGCCAGGGAGCTCGCATGTACAGCTACGACGTCATCGAATGGGGCGGTCCGCTCGCCCGCCGCGACTATCCGACCCCGGTGCCGACGGGTACCGAAGTCCTGCTCAAGCTGCGCTACTGCGGCGTCTGCCACAGCGACGTGCACATCCGCGACGGCTACTTCGA
>CAZEDA010000757.1:0-1601 GCA_964510915.1 uncultured Rhodocyclaceae bacterium
GGCCTCCGACAGGCACTGCGCCAGCGCCGTCTGCCAGTGCGGCGTCTCGATTCCGAAGACCCGCTTCAGCTTGCCGTTGTCCAGCACCGAGTTCGCCGGGCGGGTGGCCGGCAGCGGGTACGCCGAGGCGGGGATCGGGTGCACCTGCACGTGACGCCGGGCGGCGAGTTCCGGGGCCAGATCGCGAATGGCGCAGGCATAGGCATGCCACGTTGTCGATCCGCCGTTCGTGAGGTGATACACGCCGCTGGCAGCAGCAAGCGCTCGACGTACGTCGGGCGCGCCCTGCCACCTGGCGATAATGGCAGCGGGCACGTCGGCGAGTGTCCGGCACCAGGTCGGCGTGCCGTGCTGATCGGCCACGACACGGAGTTCGTCGCGTTCCCGCATCAGCCGCAACATCGTCAGCATGAAGTTCCCGCCGCGGCGGCCATACACCCATGCCGTGCGGAAGATCAGATGCGCTCCCCCGGCGGCGGTCACCGCCTGTTCTCCTGCGAGCTTCGTGCGTCCATACGCATTGAGCGGTGCGGGAACATCCTCTTCCGTCCACGCGCCGATCTTGGCCCCGTCGAACACATAGTCCGTCGAGTAGTGAACCATCAACCCGCCGAGCGTAGCCATCTCGCGCGCCATCACTCCGGGCGCCAGGCCGTTCACCGCCATGGCAGTCGCCTCGTCGGTCTCCGCCTTGTCGACGGCGGTGTAGGCCGCGGCATTGACGAGGACATCGGGCGCCTGCGCGCGCACGTACGCGGCGAGTGCAGATTCGCTGGCGATATCGAGTTCGGGATAGTCGATCGCGACCACGGGCCCGAGCGGCGCGAGCGCGCGCTGCAGCTCGAAGCCCACCTGCCCGTTTGCACCGATGACGAGGCACTTCATGGATAGGTCTCGCATTCCGCAAGCGGCTTGCCGTTGCGGTCCTTCTCGGACAGCGTGGGATCCCCCTGGAGCGGCCAGGCAACACCGAGAGACGGGTCGTTCCATAGCAGACTGCGCTCGTGCTCCGGCGCCCAGTAATCGGTGGTCTTGTACAGAAACTCTGCAGAATCGCTCGTCACCAGGAAGCCGTGCGCGAAACCCGGCGGGATCCACAGCGTGCGCTTGTTGTCCGCCGAAAGCTCGGCCCCGAACCATTGACCGAAACTCGGCGAGCTGCGACGAAGGTCCACGGCAACATCGAACACGGACCCCGATACGACCCGCACGAGCTTTCCCTGCGGCTGCCGGATCTGATAGTGCAGGCCGCGCAGAACGTTTCGACCGGAACGCGAGTGGTTGTCCTGCACGAAGGCGACATCGGTGCCCGTGAGTTCGCGGAACACGCGCTGGTTGTAGCTCTCGAGGAAGAAGCCCCGCGCATCACCGAACACCTTGGGCTCCATCAGCACCACGCCGTTCAGGGCGCGCTCGACGACATTCATGGCGTGGCCCTAGAAGACGCGCTCGCGCAGCACCTGCTGCAGGTACTGGCCGTAGCCGGATTTCACCAGCGCGGCCGCGAGCTTCTCCAGCTGCGCGGCGTCGATGTAGCCCATGCGGTAGGCGATCTCCTCCGGACACGCGATCTTCAGTCCCTGGCGCTTCTCCACCGTCTG
>CAZEDA010000758.1:0-1599 GCA_964510915.1 uncultured Rhodocyclaceae bacterium
GGGCGCATCGCCAACCGCGTGATGAACACGGCCAACTCGCTGCGCGAGAGCGTCGTGTCGTGCATCCGTGCGATCTGGTACATCCTCGTGTACGGGCTCACGGCGCTGGTGGTGATGGTGTTCTCGCATCCGCTGCTCGCGATCCCCACGCTCGTCTGGATGGCGACGTACGTGCTGTTCCTGCGCACGTTCGTGCCGCGCATGCGCGATCTGTCGCGTGCGAGTTCCGAGGCGCGTTCCCAGGTGATGGGCCGTGTGGTGGACAGCTACACGAACATCCTCACCGTGAAACTCTTCGCCCGGTCCCGCGACGAGGATGCGCACGTGCGCGAGAGCCTCGACGAGCACGCGAAGCGGATGCAGGCCCACATGCGGTGGAGCACGCTGTTCGTGTTCTCGCTCGCCGTCATCAACATTCTGCTGGTCGCGGGGACGGCGCTGCTCGGCGGATGGCTGTGGATGGAAGGCCGCGTGAGTGCGACGGAAGTGGCGACAGCCATTCCGCTCGCGTGGCAGATCTCGAACATGGCGGGCTGGGTGAGTTGGGAAGTGAGCGGCATCTTCGAGAACGTCGGCGTGGTGCAGGAAGGCATGGACAGCATCGCCCGACCCCTCGCGCTGCTCGATGCGCCGGACGCCAAACCGCTCGTTGTGACGCGCGGCGAGGTGCGGTTCGAGTCGCTGCGCTTCAGCTATGGTCGCGGGCTGCAGCCGGGGACGGCCGTGATCGACGGCCTCGATCTCGTGGTCCGGCCCGGTGAGCGCGTCGGACTCGTCGGGCGAAGCGGCGCCGGCAAGTCGACGCTCGTGAACCTGTTGCTCCGATTCCACGACACGGAGGGCGGGGCCATACGCATCGACGGCCAGGACGTCCGCGCGGTGACTCAGGAAAGTCTGCGTGCCGCCATCGGCATGGTCACGCAGGACACCTCTCTCCTGCACCGGTCCATCGCCGAGAACATCCGCTACGGACGGCCCGAGGCTACCGATGCCGAGGTGGAATCCGCCGCGCGCCGCGCCCACGCGCACGAGTTCATCCTCGGTCTGCGGGACTGGAAGGATCGCGCCGGCTACGAAGCGCATGCGGGCGAGCGTGGCGTGAAGCTCTCCGGCGGTCAGCGCCAGCGGGTGGCTCTGGCGCGCGTCATCCTCAAGGACGCGCCGATCCTCGTGCTCGACGAAGCGACCTCCGCGCTCGACAGCGAGATCGAAGCCGCGATCCAGGAACAGCTCGACGATCTCATGGCTGGCAAGACCGTCATCGCCATTGCGCACCGCCTGAGCACGATCGTGCGCATGGACCGCCTCGTGGTCATGGACCAGGGCCGCATCGTGGAGAGCGGTCCGCACGAAGCGCTGCTGGAGTCCGGCGGCCTGTACGCACAGTTGTGGAAGCGGCAGTCGGGCGGGTTTCTGGGTGGGGACGCCAGGACGTGAAGGCGTGAAGGCGTGAAGGCGTGAAGGCGTGCCCGCCCCAGTAGCCCGGACGAGCGCGGAAGGCGCGACTCCGGGGACACTCTTCCACCCCACCGGTCTTCATGACCGCAAACTGCGGCAGAATGCAGGGCTCGTCTCCCTGACCCGGCAAGATCCATGAGC
>CAZEDA010000759.1:0-1594 GCA_964510915.1 uncultured Rhodocyclaceae bacterium
CCGGCGCACCGCTGCTCACCGTGTGGGGCGGCAAGCTCACCACCTATCGCAAGCTGTCGGAGGAGGCCGCTGCGCTGGTCGGGCAGGCGCTCGGCGAGGACCGCCCCGCGTGGACGCGCCACGGGGTGTTGCCCGGCGGCGATCTCGATACGGTCATCGGGCCGAGCCGGCAGACGCAGGACGATTTCGAGCGGTTCGTCGCTGCAATGACTGCGCGCTATCCCGCGTTCGCACCGGCACTCGTGCGGCGTTGGTGCCGTGCATATGGCACGCGCTGCCTGGCATGGCTGGGAGAGGCTTCGAAGCCGCAGGAACTCGGTACCGAAGTGGCGCCGGGGCTTTTCGAGGCGGAGTTGCGCTATCTGTGCAGCGAGGAGTGGGCGGTCTCAGCCGACGACGTGCTTTGGCGGCGCTCCAAGCTGGGACTGCACTTCAGCGCTGCGGAACGGGCCGCCGTCGCAAAATGGTTCGAGGCGAATCGCAAGTCGCGCTGAACGAGTCACCGGGCTGTCCCAGGCTGCCCGTCAATCACGCCGGGCGGATCATCTCGAACAGCCGATTCACCTCTGTGTAGTCCCCGCGGTAGCCGCATCGCGCAATGGGTCTGGCGCCTGCCGTGTCGAACATGCCGTCCTTCAGATAGGCGCTGTCGATGTGCACACCGACGACTTCGCCGATGACGATCCAGCCGTCGATCGGCACACCCCGCGCATCGTCGAGGCGCATCACTCGCGTCACCTTGCATTCCATCGCGGCGATGGCGCCACCGACTCGCGGGGGCTTCACGACGACGGAGGGGACGGCAGTCAGCCCGGCGAGCCCGAACTCGTCGACCCCGTGCGGCACCGATGCGGCGGTCGCGTTCATCGCCTCGGCCTGCGCCGCCCCCACGAAGTTGACCACGAACTCTCCCGTCGCCTCGGCGTTGTTCAGCGAATCCTTCCGCGTGGCGGACGTGCTGAAGTAGAGCAATGGCGGCGCGTCGCACATGGCATTGAAGAAACTGTACGGCGCGAGATTGGGCTGGCCGGCCGCGCTGACGGTGGAGATCCAGCCGATCGGGCGCGGCGCGACGATGGCCTTGAACGGGTTGTGCGCGAGCCCGTGGCCTTTCGAGGGTTCGTAGAAGTAGTCGGTCATGGTTCGCGGCTTGTGCCTATGGTTTGTTGGCTTTGAGCGCCTCATCGACCCAGCGGCGATCGAGAGTGCCGGCGGCGACCGCGGCGATGGACGCCGCTTCCTTATTCTGCAGGGCACGAACCTGCTCGGCGACAGCCCGGGCGGCGTCGGGCGGCACGCTCACGAGACCGTCGAGGTCACCGCAGATGATGTCGCCCGGTGCAACCACCATGCCGCCCACCTGCACCGGCAGGTGGATCTCGCCCGGACCTCGTCGGGTCGGCCCTCGGGGCGTGACTCCGCGCGCGTAGACCGGGAAATCGTGGGACCCGATGAAGTCCAGATCCCGGATGGCGCCATCGATGACGAAGCCCGCGATTCCACGGCTGATGGCGTAGCGGGACATGATCTCGCCGGCCATGGCGGCCTCGACGTAACCGTGCGCATCCACCACGATCACCTGTCCGGGCTGCGC
>CAZEDA010000760.1:0-1586 GCA_964510915.1 uncultured Rhodocyclaceae bacterium
TCGATGGTCGGGGTGAGAGGATTCGAACCTCCGACTCCTGCGTCCCGAACGCAGTACTCTACCAGGCTGAGCTACACCCCGAGCGACCTCTAGATCCGCGGGCCACCGCACCTCGGCCCGATCGACAGTCCGCACCATCAGCCCGTGATTGCACGAGGACCGAAGACTGCTGCAGGCGCATTCACGTGGACGGCGGACCGATACACGTGTCATTGCGACCTGCTGACCGCGAAAGACGACAAGTGTATCAGACTCTCCCGATATGGCGAATGGCTCAAGCGCGCCAGGCAAGCCTGTGCGCGGTCGACTTCAGCCTGCGCCGCCGCTCGCGCGTACTCGAGCGCCCCGGTGCGACGAATCGCATCGAGAACCGGTCCGAATTCCGTGAGCCCACCCTCCTGGATCGCGCGGCGGACCAGCGCGGCCTCCTCGGAGGTCCCGTTCCGCACGACATGGATGAGCGGTAGCGTGGCCTTCCCTTCGGCGAGATCGTCACCCAGGTTCTTGCCGGTCACGCCGAGGTCGCCGGAGTAGTCGAGGACATCATCGATCACCTGGAAGGCCGTGCCGACATGCATGCCGAAGCTGGCCAGATCGTCCTCCACCTCGCGGGGAGAATCCGCCAGAACGGCGCCGAGCCGCCCGGCAGCCTCGAACAGCTTCGCGGTCTTGAAGCGGATCACGTCGAGGTAGGCGGCCTCCGAGACATCGGGGTCGTGGACGTTCATCAGCTGGAGCACTTCGCCTTCCGCGATGACGTTGGTGGCATCGGACAGCACCTCCATCACCCGCATGCGGCCCACGGACACCATCATCTGGAACGCACGGGAATACAGGAAATCGCCCACGAGGATCGACGCCGCGTTGCCGTAGATCGAATTGGCCGTGGTCCGGCCCCGACGCAGTTCGGACTCGTCGACCACGTCGTCGTGCAGGAGGGTCGCGGTATGGATGAACTCGACGACCGCCGCGAGTTCGTGGGCGGCGGGCCCCCGGTAGCCGCAGGCCCCGGCAGCCAGCAGGAGCAGGATGGGCCGCAGACGCTTGCCACCCGCGCCGATCAGGTATTCACTCACCTGGCGTACAAGAATCACCTCGGAATGGAGCCGTGCGCGCACAATGGCGTCCACGGCCTCCATGTCTTCGGCCACGAGAGCGCGGATGTCGTCTGGAGACAAGGTTTGGACCAGGGGAAAATGATGGATGGTAGGAAGCCGCTCCTCGGGGTGTCAAGCCGGATCGACGCAGTTCCCCAAGGTTTCGATTGACTGGGCCCCGCAATTTTCGGAAAATACCGGCCTTTTTTGCCACACGGATTCCAACAGCCATGTATGCGGTAATCAAAACGGGCGGCAAGCAGTATCGCGTGAGCGCCGGCGCCAAAGTGCGAGTTGAGCAGCTCCCAGCCGACGTCGGCTCGGAGGTCGTGATCGACCAGGTCCTGATGGTAGGCACCGGGGACAGCGTGACGATCGGCAAGCCCATCGTCCAGGGCGCGAACGTCCGCGCCACGATCCTGGGGCATGGCCGGGCCGACAAGGTTCACATCTACAAGCATCGCCGCCGCAAGCACTACAAGAAGCAGG
>CAZEDA010000761.1:0-1582 GCA_964510915.1 uncultured Rhodocyclaceae bacterium
GTTGCCCCGCGCGCCGATCTGGAGGAACTCGCGCGGCGCCGGGCAATGACGCTCGACGACGCCCGTCCCGATGCGGTTGCCAAACGCCGGAAGATCGGTTGCCGGACCGCGCGCGAGAACATCGAGGACCTCTGTGATCCCGGCAGCTTCCAGGAGTACGGCGCGTTCGTGATCGCCGCGCAGCGTAACCGCCGGACGCTCGACGACCTCGTCGCCCGCACGCCTGCCGACGGCATGGTGATGGGCGTGGGCCGCATCAACGGCCATCTGTTCCCCGACACCGAGGCGCGTGCGGCGATCCTGTCCTACGACTACACGGTGCTGGCCGGCACCCAGGGCACCAAGAATCATGAGAAGAAGGACCGCCTGTTCGAACTGACGGCCCAGTGGCGCCTGCCGATCGTGATGTTCGCGGAAGGTGGCGGCGGACGTCCCGGGGACATCGACACCACCATGGCCGGCAGTCTGCACATCAAGGCGTTCACGCTGCTGGCGCAGCTGAGCGGTCTCGTGCCCATGGTGGGCATCGTGTCGGGCCGCTGCTTCGCCGGCAACGCTGTCGTGGCAGGCTGCTGCGACGTCATCATCGCCACCGAGAACGCCTCGCTGGGCATGGGCGGCCCCGCCATGATCGAAGGCGGTGGTCTGGGTACCTTCGCGCCGGACGAAGTGGGGCCGACCTCGGTGCAGCGACGCAACGGCGTGATCGACGTGGTAGTGCCGGACGAGGCAGCCGCGGTCCGCGTGGCGAAGCAGTACCTCTCGTACTTCCAGGGCGCGGTCGCCCATTGGGCGTGCTCGGACCAGAAGGCCCTGCGCCATCTCATTCCCGAGAACCGGATGCGCGCCTACGATGTGCGCAGGATCATCGAGACGCTCGCCGACACGGATTCCGTGCTCGAGCTGCGCCGCGATTTCGCGGGCAACATGGTGACCGCCTTCATCCGGGTGGAAGGCAGACCGCTCGGCCTGCTCGCCAACAACGCGATGGTTCTCGGCGGCGCCATCGATGCGAACGCCGCGGACAAGGCTGCGCGCTTCCTGCAGCTGTGCGACGCCCACGACATTCCGGTGCTGTCGTTGTGCGACACGCCCGGCAACATGGTCGGCCCGGAAGCGGAGCGGACCGCTCTCGTCCGGCATTGCTGCCGTCTCTATGTCACGGGCGCGAACCTGTCGGTGCCGATTCTTTCCGTCGTTCTGCGCAAGGCCTACGGCCTCGGTGCGCAGGGCATGGTCGGCGGAAGCTTCCACCTGCCGCTTTTCTCCGTGGCCTGGCCGACGGGCGAGTTCGGGCCGATGAATCTCGAAGGCGCCGTTCGCCTGGGCTATCGCAAGGAACTGGAGGCCATCGCCGACCCGGCGGAGCGCGAGGCGAAGTTCGCGGAGATGGTCGCGACGTCCTACGAACGCGGCAAGGCGCTGAGCGCCGCCGCGCTGTTCGAGATCGACGATGTGATCGATCCGGCAGAAACCCGCTCGTGGATCGTGTCCGGCCTGCGATCCCTGCCGCCGCGCCCCGCCCGACAGGGCAAGAAGCGACCGTTCGTGGATACGTGGTGAACGGTAGCCCGGACGAGGG
>CAZEDA010000762.1:0-1568 GCA_964510915.1 uncultured Rhodocyclaceae bacterium
TGTCGCGGAACTGCGCCACGTCGCGGATCCGGCCCTGCACCTTCACGAGCCGCTCCGACTCGTTCGCCGACAGCGCGCCGGCGGGCAGTTCCTGGTTCTCCTCGCGGATCGCGCGGATCACCTGATCCACGCCCACACCGAGGGATTCCATCTCGGCCGGGCGCAGCACGATCTGCACTTCGCGACGCGTCCCGCCGACCCGGGTGACCCGGCCGACGCCGCGGGCACTTTCCACGCGCTTCATCACGACCTGATCCGCGAGCATCGTGATCTCGCGCAGGCTCCGCGTGGGCGAGCTGAGCGCGAGCGACAGGATCGGGAACTCCTCCGGATTGAAGCGCGAGACGACAGGCTCGTCGACTTCCTTGCGGAAGGCGGCTCGCGCGCCGGCGACTTTCTCGCGCACATCCTGCGCGGCCCGAGACGGATCCGTCTTGAGATCGAATTCCGCGATGACCAGCGACTGGCCTTCGTACGATCGGGAGGTCAGGGTCTTGAGGCCGCTGATGGTGTTGACGGCCTCCTCGATGCGCCGAGTGATGTCGGCCTCGACGACCTCCGGTGCGGCACCGACGTACCGGGTGTTGACCACCACCACCGGGAAGTCGACCGAAGGGAACTGCTCCACCGAAAGGCGTCCGTAGGAGAACACCCCCAGGACCAGCAGCCCGAGCATCAGCATCGTGGCGAAGACGGGGTTGCCGATGCTGACGCGGGTGAACCACATGGTGTCGGGTCCGCGGACTCAGGCGGCCGGCCTGGCCGCGCCGACGCGCACGCGGTCGCCGGGCCGGACGTTGCCGAGGTTCGCGTTCAGCACCTTCGTCCCCGGCGTCAGGCCCTCCAGCACCTGCACCACGCCGCGCGCAATGTCCCGGGCGCCGAGGCGGACGACCTTCCGGCTCACGAGCCCGTCCGCGACCACCAGGACGAAGCTCTCTCCGCCTTCCTCGCGCACGGCCGCGACAGGCAGGAGGATCGCGGCGTCCACGGTTCCTGCCAGCAGCTGTCCCTTGGCGAACATGCCGCCCTTCAGCTCGCCGCCCGCGTTGTCGAGGACTACGTACACCTTCACGGCGCGCGAGCGGTCATCGGCGGTGGGATTGATGCGCTCCACCCTCCCCACGAAGCCCTTCTCGTTCATGCCCTCGATCCGGAATGCGACGCTCGCGCCCACGGCCACCATCCCGATGTCGGACGCAGGCACATCGGCCTCCAGTTCGAGGCGCGACAGGTCCACGATCGAGACGATGCGCGCGTCGACCGGCAGCTTCTCGCCGGGCTGGCTGAAGCGCTCGGCGACGATCCCTCCCATCGGCGCGAACACGCGGGCATCGGCGGCAGCCTTGCTCGCCAGTTCGAGCTGGGCCTCGGCCACGCGAACATTGGCCTGCGCCACCTCCACTGAGTTGGCCACGGTGTCCGCGGCGTTCCGCGAGATGAATTTCTGCTCGAGCAGCTGCTGGTTCATCGCCCAGTTCTTCCGGGCGAGATCGAGTTGCGCGCGGGCGGCTTCCAGTCCCGCCCGCTTTTCGGCGACGCGCGCGCGGAGTTCGGTGTCGTCGATC
>CAZEDA010000763.1:0-1562 GCA_964510915.1 uncultured Rhodocyclaceae bacterium
GCTCGTCCGGGCTACGCAGACCTCTCATGTCCCGAATGGGACGACTCCGGGGAGCAGCGATCGATGCAGGCGCCGGGGTGGCGAAACAACATGTCCCCGGAGTCGCGGCCTTCGCCGCTCGTCCGGGCTACTCGGTGTCCGGGCTACTCCGGGCGGCCGGCGAACGCCAGAAGGTCGCCCAGGTAGTCATCCATCTCCAGGACTTCCTGACGCATCATCCCGTGGATGCGTTCCGCGCGGCGCTGCGCGAACTTGAAGAGCGCCGGGCCGGTGAGATCCTTGCCCGGCGCCTTGCCGGCAATGCCCGGCGCGAGCGACGCGTAGCGCGTGATGATGTCGTCCTCGTAACTCGCGAAAATCTCGCACGACCCCGGATCGCCCTGCCGCGCGCAGCGGCCGAACAACTGCCGGTCGACGCGCCCCGACTCGCTGAGTTCCGTCACGATCACGTGAAGACCGCCGGCGGCGAGCGACTCGGGCGCAAGCTTGATGTCCGTCCCGCGACCGGCCATGTTCGTCGCCACGGTGATCCAGCCGGGCTTGCCGGCCTGCGCGACGATGTCGGCCTCTTCCTTGTCCTGACGCGCATTCAGCAGACGGTGGTCCAGCCCTGACTCGGCGAGCATGGCCGCCAGCGTCTCCGAAGCCTGGACCGAGCGCGTGCCGACCAGAACCGGGCGGCCCTTCTCGTGCTCGCGCCGAATGGACGTAAGCACCGCCTCCCACTTCTGCGCCTGCGTGTCGAAGATCTGCAAGGGTTCGATCCTGCGCTGCACGGGCTTGCGTGTCGGCACCCGCATGACTTTCAACCGATACACCGACCACAGCTCGCCGGAGATTTCCTTCGCGGTACCGGTCATGCCGGCGAGGCGGATGTAGCGACGGAAGAACCGCTGATACGAAATCCTCGCGAGCGTCTCGCGCTGACCGGTGAGCTCGCAGCCCTCCTTCACCTCGATCATCTGGTGCAGGCCGCGTTCCCAGGAACGGTCAGGCATCACGCGGCCGGTGAACTCGTCGACGATCTGCACCTTGCCTTCGACCACGAGGTACTGCTGATCGCGATGGAACAGATGCGTTGCAGACAGCGCCTGGCGGGCGAGTTCCTCGCGCCGGTTCGGTCCGGTCCACAGCCCGCGTTTGCCGGAGGCGAGTTCGCCCAGACGCTTCTTGCCGTCTTCGGTGATGCGGATGTGCGTGCGCTGGTGCTCGATGACGAAGTCGGGACCTTCCTTCAGTTGCGCGACGATCTCCAGCGCTTCGCGATAGATGCGCTCCAGCGCGGCGCTGTCGGTCTCGGCGGAGAGGATCAGTGGCGTGCGCGCCTCGTCGACGAGGACGCTGTCCACTTCGTCGACGATCGCGAAGTGCAGGCCACGCAGATTGAGCCCGGTGTCGCCGCCCTGCCCTGTCACCTTGCCGAGCGCATGGCGCAGCGGTCTCGGCCGGCCCTTCAGGCGCAGGCGGTCCCGCAGATAGTCGAAGGTGACGTCCTTGTTGGTGCAGTAGGTGATGTCGCAGTCGTACTGCGGGCGGCGCTCGTGCGGAGACACGTGGTGCGT
>CAZEDA010000764.1:0-1561 GCA_964510915.1 uncultured Rhodocyclaceae bacterium
ACTGGCTCCCGGCCGCCAAGGACCAGCCTCCGGGCGGTCTGGGCGAGCCCGCCACTGCTGTCGTGCAGGCTGCCGTCGGTAACGCCATCTTCGCCGCCACGGGCATCCGTGTTCGTCGTATGCCGTTCACGCCGGAAAACATCAAGGGCGCAATGGCCTGATGATGGTTCGGCCCGGCGCGTAGGTTTCGCGCCGGCGACGCTGTAAGCAAGTCAACCGGCCTTTGCGATTCCACCCTCGGGTGGGGTCGTTGAGGCCGGTTTCTTTTTCAGGCATCCTCCGTGACCGAGGAGGTCGCCGTGGCGCGAGGTTTAGCCCGTTCTTCACGGCGATTGCCGCGAGGTTGCGGGTCTGAACCAAAGACGCCATCGCCTCTCTCAGCAGTTTCCAGGATGGCTTCGTTCGCTGCGGCGGGCGATCTCGCGCCGCTCGTTGTATTCCTGGAGAACGTTCGCCCTCTCTGACGCTGCCCTGGCGGGCACCGTCAGGCGGAGCCGGAATCACCGGTCGTCGCGCTTCGATGCGCTTCGGCCATGCAAGGATGGAAACATGGATAGCGTCGATCTGCAGGTCCTGAAGAGTGCAGCCGCCTGGCTGGAGGAAGGCCACCGCGTGGTGCTCGCCACGGTCACGGAAACCTGGGGATCTTCGCCGCGCCCGCCCGGCGCCATGCTTGCAGTCCGGGGCGATGGTCTGGTGGCCGGTTCCGTGTCCGGCGGGTGCGTGGAAGACGACCTCATCGACAAGGTCCGCGCCTGTTCCCTCGCTGCCGACAAGCCGGAGGCCACCATCTACGGCATCAGCAAGGAAGACGCGCAGCGATTCGGCCTGCCCTGCGGCGGGCGGCTCCAGCTGGTGCTCGAACCCGTGAAGGACAAGGCGACCGTCACCGGCGTCCTCGCGGGTATCGATCGTCACGAACTCGTCGCGCGCCACCTCGACATGGCCACCGGCGCAGCCACGCTGCGTTCTGCCTCTCGCAGCGACGTGCTCGCTTTCGACGGCAATCAGCTCACCACCATTCACGGTCCGCGCTGGCGTCTCCTGATCATCGGCGCGGGCCAGCTCTCGAAATACGTCGCGATGATGGCCCAGGCCCTGGACTACGAGGTGGTCGTGTGCGATCCGCGCGAGGAATACGCCGTCACCTGGGACGTCCCCGGCACGACACTGCTGCGGACGATGCCCGATGACGTGGTGGTCGAACTCGCTCTCGACAGCCACAGCGCCGTCGTCGCCGTGACTCACGATCCCAAGCTCGACGACCTCGCGCTGCTGGAAGCCCTGAAGTCGCCGGCCTTCTACGTCGGCGCGCTCGGTTCGCGACTCAACACGCAGAAGCGCCGTGAGCGCCTCGCGCAGTTCGATCTCTCGCAGAGCGAACTCGACCGCCTGCACGGCCCGGTGGGGCTGCGCATCGGCAGCAAGACTCCGCCCGAGATTGCCGTGGCGATCCTCGCGGAAATCACCGCCGTCCGCCATGAGGTGCCGCTCCTCACCGTGGGCAACAAGGCCATGGACGCCGAGGCCACGCAGACCGTCTGCCGCTGACCGGCGCGAG
>CAZEDA010000765.1:0-1558 GCA_964510915.1 uncultured Rhodocyclaceae bacterium
AGGTTCCAGTTCCACTTGCGCTCGGACGTGAGGTCCTGCTCCAGCTGCTTGCGCTCGGCGACGTCCCCGTGGCTCTTCAGCCAACGCACACGAAGGGCCTCGAGCTTGCCGTTCGCTTCCAGAGCGTCGAGTCCGCGCTGCAGCTCGGCCGCCAGTTCGGTGTTGCCGGGGGCTACTGCGAGTGCGTACGTCTGAAGCGTGAGATTCGGGTGGCTCAGGGCGATCCCCGCTTCCGGGCGTGCGGCCAATGCGGGGTCCCCGTAGGCCCTTGGCAGCAGGGCGACGTCTGCCTGCTGCTGAGCCACGGCGTCCAGCGCTGCGGCGGCGTCGTGCACGCGTACGAAGGGGCCGGGCAGACCGCTCAGCCACGTCGCTATCGTGTCGCGCGTCGGCTCCGTATCGAGGACGGCGATGCGCAATCCGTCGAGTCCGCGCAGGCCCTGCGGTTCGGGTGTGCCGGTCCGCCGGTACATTCCGAACGCCGGAGAGGCGATGCCGTGCGTGAACTGCGCCCATTCGTGGCGGGCGCCGGTGTCCACCATCGCAATGACGTCGAGCTGCCCGGCACGGAAGTCCGCTTCGGTCTTCGACCAGGGGCCCAGGGCGATGTCGAAGCCGCGACCCGTGGCGACTTCCAGTTCCTTCAGCAGGTCGATCAGGAAGCCCTGGGGCTTGCCCTGCGCGTCGAGGGACTCGAAGGGTGCAAAGGCGGCATCGCCGCCGTAGCGAAGTCGCGGGGGAGCGGCAAAGGCGTGACGCCACAGACCACTGGCGCCGAGGACGCCGACCAGCAGGAAGGTTCGCTTCTGCACGTGGAGCGATGATTCCTGACCGGGATCCGACATCGTTGAGGTTCGGGGCCCGGACAGGTTTGGTTATTGGGTACGGCGCCCGACCGGCGTCGCTTCACCCGAACCATATCACTCCCTCGGCCGTCGGGGGTGGCCGGCGATGGTGCGCAGCGGGATCAGGCGGTGCCCGACACGCGCCTCGCAAGATGCGCCAGGGCCTCCTCCACCTGGTCGACGAGGATGAGGCAGACCTCGCCCTCCTCGAGTCTGCCCAGTGCATGGTCGATCGCTGCGAACTCGCCGCGGATCTCGTGGATGACAGTCGCGCGCCGTCCGTTCTTCAGGCCCTCACGCAACAGGCCGATGACCTCGCCGTCCGCGCGTCCGCGCTGCGCGGCGTCCTGATAGAGGATCACGGTGTCGAAGCCGTCCCCCACGATCTGCCCCTGCTCGCGGATGTCGTCGTCGCGCCGGTCGCCTGCGGCGCTGATCACGATGCTTCGATGCCGGTGCGGCATGGCGTCGATCGCCTGGATGAGCGCCAGCAGCGCATCGGGATTGTGTCCGTAGTCGGCGATGATGTGGCCACCGCGGTGGCGGAATTCATTGAACCGGCCCGGCACCGTGGCGGCGTCGCTCGTGAAGCCGGCGAGCGCGCGTTCGATCGCCTCCCAGGCAATGCCCGCGGCCCAGGCGGCACCCACCGCCGCGAGCACGTTCTCCACCTGGAAGGCGATGGCGCCGCCGCGCGTGACGGGGACGTTCGA
>CAZEDA010000766.1:0-1551 GCA_964510915.1 uncultured Rhodocyclaceae bacterium
CTGGAGAGTAGTGACTTCCGATGGCATCCGGCAACTCCGAGGATCGATCAGCCGCAATCGGCCTGCGACGTCCCGCGCCGGCAGCCATCCACAAGTCACCTTCACTCGCGTAATTCAAGGCTTGCTGCGATGCGGCCTGGTCAGGGCCGCCTCACACGTGCTTCATCAGACCCCCATCTCCGTGAACACCTCGCGCGCGAGCCGAAAGCTCTCGATGGCCGCCGGCGCGCCGCAGTAGATCATCGTCGTCAGCAGCACCTCTCGGATCTCGTCCTTGGTGAGACCGTTGTTGAGGGCGCCGCGAACATGCAGCTTGAGTTCGTGCGGGCGGTTCAGCGCGGTGAGCATCGCGAGATTGAGCATGCTGCGCGTCTTGCGGTCCAGCGTCGGACGGTTCCAGATTTCGCCCCACGCGAAGCGCGTCACCAGTTCCTGCAGCGGCCGATTGAAGTCGTCCGCACTCGCGATCGCGTTGTCCACGTACTCCGCCCCCAGCACTTCCCGCCGGACCTTCAGGCCCTTCTCGAACAGTTCGTCTGCCATGGCATGGCTCTCCCATCGATGGCCGCGACCCCTGCGGCCCGGCCGGCGATCGAGTGTCCGGGCGGCCTCGCGAGAGTGTCAAGGCAGCGCGGATTGACGCCGCGTCCGTGCGCCCGCCATCATCCCGCCCGCGATCCTCGTCGGTCGCGAGTCCGCGTCGCCGGTCGGACGACGCCTATCCAGGAGCCACGGTGTGCTGCCCGATCTGATCTCCCTCGCGCTGTTCGTCCGGACGGTCGAAGCCGGCAGCCTGTCGAAGGCGGCCGAGCAGTCGCACATCGCGCTGGCGGCGGCGAGCCGGCGGATCGCGCTCATGGAACATCGGTACGGGGTCAAGCTGCTGTACCGGTCCAGCCAGGGCGTCGAGCCGACGCCCGCCGGCAAGGCGCTGGTGTTCCACGCCCGCCGCATGCTGGAGCAGGCGGAGCATCTCCAGGCCGATCTGTCCGACTACTCCCGCGGCGTTCGCGGTCACGTCCGGCTTCAGGCAAGCACGTCGGTGATCACGCAGTACCTCCCGCGGGATCTGGCGGCGTTTGCGGCGAGCTTTCCCGACGTGAAGGTGGAACTGGAAGAACGCCGCAGCCCGCAGATCGTCCAGGCGGTTCGCGATGGCAACGCGGACATCGGCATCGTGATGGAGGACGCCGCGCTCGAAGGCCTGACGCGCTACGAGTACCGGCGGCACCACCTGGTGGCGATCGTTCCGAAGAACCACCCGGTACGAAAGCGCTCCGTGGCGTTCGTGGAACTGCTGGACCATGACTTCGTGGGCCTCGACGGATCCGCCGCCATGACCCGGCTCATCGCCTGGGCCGCCACGGAGGCCGGCAAGCCCCTTCGCCTGCGGATGCAGGTCCAGAGCTTCGAGGCGGTCTCGGAACTGGTCCAGGCGGGCATGGGCATCGGCCTGCTGCCGGAAGCCGCCGCCGCCAAGGTCGTCCAGGCCATGGGGCTGCGCATCATCCGTCTGGAGGACGCCTGGGCCGAACGCCGGATGTACGTGTG
>CAZEDA010000767.1:0-1548 GCA_964510915.1 uncultured Rhodocyclaceae bacterium
CACCGTGGTCGCGGACGATCTCGCGGCTCATCACCTTGTGGAAGTGGCTCTGGAGCGCCGGCACCTGGCGGGAGAGGTCCTCCAGGCGGCCGAAGGGGATCACGCAGACTTCGCTGTCCTCCAGGGCCACCGCGTCACAGGTGTGCTGCTCCGTGCCGATGCCGTCCATCCCGAGCAGTTCACCGCCCATGTAGAAGCCGGTGACCTGGTCGCGCCCGTCCTCGGAGAGGATAGAGGTCTTGAAGAAGCCGGAGCGGACGGCGTAGAGCGCGTCGAAGGACTCGCCCGCGCGGTAGATGTTCTGCCCTTTTTTTGCAGTGCGGCGAACGTGGATGAGGTCGTCGAGCCGGTCCATTTCCTGACCAGACAGGCCAACGGGAAGACACAACTCCTTCAGCCCGCAGGTGGAGCAGGCCGTTCGCAGTCGTTCCAGGCTGAGCGGCTGGGCCGCCATGCTTCCAGTCATTCGCGACATCCTCGGTTGCGGTGCACCTTCCAATGGTCGGCGTTTGATCCAGGTCAAGTTTGTGCGATCCACCCGGAATAAGCTTCGCTCCGTAGTGGCCTGCCAACCGAATTCTTTTGACCTAGACAGATGATAACGCAAGGCGAACTGGTGATCGACCCCGTGATGCTAGAGCGTTTCGGGTACGCAGG
Source organism: uncultured Rhodocyclaceae bacterium (assembly GCA_964510915.1). Taxonomy (GTDB): domain Bacteria; phylum Pseudomonadota; class Gammaproteobacteria; order Burkholderiales. The sequence continues at coordinate 658 of CAZEDA010000767.1, forward strand.
ACCCCGATACACGTCGTACCCGACGGCCGACCGCTTCGTGGAGGCCTTCGACGAGGAGTCCTACCGCATGTGGCTGCGCAAGCGCGGCATCGGCGGGTTTGCGCGGCCTTTGTCCTTGTACGTGCATCTTCCTTTCTGCGACACGGTCTGCTTCTACTGTGCCTGCAACAAGATCGTGACCCGCGATCGGACGCGGGCCACGAAGTACCTCCGCTATCTGGCGCGCGAGGCCGAGATGGTCGCCGGGGAACTCGAGGGCGAGCGTCGGCTCTCGCAGCTCCACTGGGGCGGCGGCACACCGACCTTCCTCCCGCCGGATGAGCTGCGCGAGCTGATGGGCATCATCACCCGTCATTTCAGCCTCGACCCCGACGGCGAGTACTCCATCGAGGTGGACCCGCGCAGCGTCGCGCCGGGCACGCTCACGATGCTGGCCGAGCTGGGCATGAACCGCGTGAGCATCGGCGTGCAGGACTTCGATCCTGTCGTGCAGAAGGCGGTGAACCGCATCCAGGGCGAGGACATCACGCGCGCCGCCGTGGACGAGGCCCGACGCGCCGGCTACAAGTCGGTGAACCTGGATCTCATCTACGGACTGCCGAAGCAGAACGTCCAGGATTTCAGCCGGACGCTCGACACCGTGATCGAACTCGCGCCGCAGCGCATCGCGCTCTACAGCTACGCGCACCTGCCGCATGTCTTCAAGCCGCAGCGTCGCATTCTGGACAAGGACCTTCCGGCGCCGGATGCGAAGCTCGCCATGCTGTCCACCGCCATCGCCAAGATGCGCGAGGCGGGGTACGTGTACATCGGCATGGACCACTTCGCCCGCCCGGACGACGAGCTCGGGGTGGCGCAGCGCCAGGGGCGGCTGCATCGCAACTTCCAGGG
>CAZEDA010000768.1:0-1546 GCA_964510915.1 uncultured Rhodocyclaceae bacterium
TGATCCCGAAAAGTTTGCCGGCGTGGGTCGTGAACCACGCGGCGCCGTCCGCGCGCGTGGCCAACCCCGTGATGCCGTGATTCGCTCCGGGGTCGCCCGGCATCGCGTAGCCGGGAAGGTTGGAGCGCGCCAGCAATCGCAAGTCCGCGTCGAACTCCAGCAGTTGCGCCTCGGGCTCGGTGGTCGAGAGGCGGGGCACGAACGCGTGTCCTCGCGCGTCGACGACGAGATTCCGGGAGATGTGGCCGCCGACACTTCCCGCCGTCGCACGCCGTGTTGTCCCGGTGTGAGTATCGTGATGAACCACCACATGATCCCAGTACCCGAGCGCCCATACGGAACTGCCGGCGGCGCCGAGCGCGATCAGTGCATCGGGCGAGGCGAACCGGTGCTGCCATTCGAGAGTGTCGGGGTCAATGCGCCAGAGGTGACTTCCCCATTTCGGCAGGGCCGAGCCGTCTTCGCGCTCACCCTCTTCGTCCATCGACGTGAAATACATCCAGCCGTCGTCGGCCTGCACGATGCGCGAATGCAGCTTCACCTGTCCCATCCCGGGCGCCGCGAGACCGGCGCGGCTCAGCATGTCCAGCACGCGACCAGCCAGCGTCCATGTCTGAGTCTCGGGGTCGTAGCGCAGCAGATGACCGCTCGAGCCGAAGCGCTTGCCTGACACACCGATCCAGATTCGACCGTGGGTATCGCGGCCCGTCGCGCCCCAGATGGCGTCGGCGTCGGGCAGGTCGGGGACGGGGATGTCGTGGAGGAGAAGGCGCATGCGCGGCGCGCGATGTTGGCGGGACGGATGCGGATTGAAGCAGGTCAGGCGGGAGGACGCCAGCCGGCTTCCAGAATGGCTGTTGGGGGTCGAGGCTGGAGAAGTGACCGACGGGCCGTAAGGGAGGAGTCGGAGCCCGGGCTACGCGAATGCAGAGACTGCTGTGGTACACATCCCGCGCCCAGTCAACACCCGAGTCACGCAGATCGACGCGGCGTCTGCGTGGAGGCGCGTTCGCACCGTAGCGCGGGTACCACCCGGGCAAGCCTCCGCAGCGCGACGGACTCGTGACACCGATACCCGGGCGGAGCCCGGGCTACGACTACTCCACCGTCACCGACTTCGCCAGGTTTCTGGGCTTGTGGTCTCCACTCACCTGCCCGTGCGGCAGATGAGTTCCGCCCCAAGCCCATGCACCTCGCTACAGTGCGACCGTCACTCGACGGTCACACTCTTCGCGAGGTTTCTGGGCTTGTCCACATCCGTTCCGCGCGCGATGGCGGTGTGGTACGCGAGGAGTTGCAGCGGCACCACGTGGAGGATGGGCGAGAGCGCGCCGTAATGCTCGGGCATGCGGATCACGTGGATGCCTTCGCCGGGCTGGATGTGGATGTCGGCATCGGCGAACACGAAGAGCTGACCGCCGCGCGCGCGGACTTCCATCATGTTGCTCTTGAGTTTCTCGACCAGGGCGTCGTTCGGCGCCACGGTTACGACGGGCATCGCATCGGTCACCAGCGCGAGCGGACCGTGCTTCAGTTCGCCGGCCGG
>CAZEDA010000769.1:0-1536 GCA_964510915.1 uncultured Rhodocyclaceae bacterium
TGTACATCGGCGGCTCGGCGATGATGACCGCCTCGAAGGAAACCATCCAGAAGGGGCGTGAACTCGCGGGTGACGCCCTCGAGGCCGCCGCGACCGACATCGAGTACAAGGACGGCCGCTTCAGCGTGGCCGGCACCGATGTGAGCATCGACCTCTTCGCGCTGGCCGGCAAGCAGCCGGCGAAGCGCATCGAGATCGCCACGCTGCAGAAGGTGGATGGTCCGTCGTGGCCCAACAGCGTGCACGTGTGCGAGGTCGAGATCGATCCCGAAACCGGCGTCGTCGACATCGTGAAGTACACGACGCTCGACGATGTGGGCCGCGTCATCAACCCGATGATCGTCGCGGGCCAGGTGCATGGCGGCATCGCGCAGGCCGTCGGTCAGGCGATGCTCGAAGACACCCGCTACGACCCCGACAGCGGCCAGCTCGTGACCGGCTCTTTGCTCGACTACTGCCTGCCGCGGGCCGACGACCTGCCTGACTTCGCGCAGTACTGCGACGAGTCGACGCCGTGCAAGATCAATCCGCTCGGCGCGAAGGGCGTGGGCGAACTCGGGACGGTGGGCGGCACGCCGACCGTCGTGAACGCCATCGTCGACGCGCTCCGGCCCATGGGGATCTCCCATCTGGAGATGCCCGTGACCTCCGAGCGCGTGTGGCAGGCGCTTCGCAGCGCGAAGGCGGCGTAACTCGGACGTGGGGTCGTAAGGCCGGCCCCCGGAGTCGTGCGTAGCCCGGACGAGCGCCAAAGGCGCGACTCCGGGGACACCCCCGCAAGTGCGTAGCCCGGACGAGGCGCAATCGCGCCGACTCCGGGGCAACGTTGCGCATCCGGTCACGCGCGTCCACCCTCGGCACGTCCCCCCGCACGCGCCGCGCGGTATCCGAATCCGCCACCGCCATCGTCCACGAGCACACCATCGCGAGGCCCCGATAGCCTCGCGGCATGGTCCTCTATCGCCGCGCCCGGACACCCGGAGCCACCTACTTCTTCACCGTCACCTTGCGCGATCGCAACGCGCGGGTGCTCGTCGATCACGTCGACTATCTTCGGCACGCCTTCGCCCTCACGCGACGGGAGCGGCCGTTCCGGGTCGATGCGATCGTGATCCTGCCCGACCACCTGCATGCGGTGTGGACGCTGCCCTCGGGCGACGACGACTTCTCCTCCCGGTGGCGGGCGATCAAGGGGCGATTCACCCGCGTGGTGAGCGGCCTCGGCGTGGCGGTGCATCGCAATGCGCGGGGCGAGTTCGATTTGTGGCAGAGCCGGTATTGGGAGCATTGCATCCGCGATGACGCGGATTTGCAGCGGCACGTGGACTATTGCCACTTCAATCCCGTGAAGCATGGCTACGCGGAACGGCCGGCGCAGTGGCCGTATTCCTCGATCCACCGGTACGTGCGTGAGGGCGTGATCGATCCGTCGTGGTCCGTGGCGCCGGAGGGGGAGTTCGGCGGGGAGCGGTGAACTCGACGAGTGTCCCCGGAGTCGCGGCATGCGCCGCTCGTCCGGGCTACGCAGTGTTTGGT
>CAZEDA010000770.1:0-1534 GCA_964510915.1 uncultured Rhodocyclaceae bacterium
CCATGATCGAAATCCACGACAAGCCCGCCACCGGCGCCACCATCCGCCTGCACACGTCTGACAACGTGGTCGTCGCGCGAACCGATCTCACCCTCGGTGCGAAGCTGGAACCCGAGGGACTTACCTGCCGCAGTCAGGTGCAGGCGGGACACAAGATCGCTGCGAGGGCGATCCGCCAGGGCGAGCCCATCATGAAGTACAACGTGGTGATCGGCTTCGCCTCGACGGACATTGCGCCAGGGACGTGGGTGCACGCCCACAACATGGAGTTCCGCGAGTTCGACCGGGACTACGCCTACGCGCAGGACTACCGGCCGGTCGACCTGCTGCCGGAGAGCGAGCGCGCTTCGTTCATGGGCATCCTCCGCGCCAACGGGCAGGTGGGCACGCGCAACTTCATCGGTCTGGTTTCCACGGTCAACTGCTCGGCGACGGTGGTGCACAAGATCGCCGAGTACTTCACGCCCGAGCGGCTGGCGGACTACCCCAACGTGGATGGCGTCGTTGCCTTCGCGCATGGCACGGGCTGCGGCATGGAACAGACGGGCGAGCCCATGGACCTCCTCAGGCGAACGCTCGGCGGCTACGCGCGGCACGCGAACATCGCTGGTTCACTCGTGGTGGGCCTCGGCTGCGAGCGCAATCAGGTGAGCGGCTTTCTGAAGGAGCAGGCGCTGGAGGAGAACTCGCGGCTGCGCGCCTTCGTCATGCAGGAGTCGGGCGGGACACGCAAGACCATCGAGGCCGGCATCGCCGCGGTGAAGGAGATGCTGCCGGAAGCCAACCGCATCACGCGGGTCCGGGTCCCCGCGAGCCACATCAGCGTCGGCCTGCAGTGCGGCGGATCGGACGGCTTCTCGTCGATCACCGCGAACCCGGCGCTGGGCGCCGCGATGGATCTGCTGGTGCGTCACGGCGGCACGGCCATTCTTTCCGAGACGCCGGAAATCTACGGCGTCGAGCACACCCTCACACGACGCGCGCGCAGTCGCGAAGTCGGCGAGAAGCTGATCGAGCGCATCCGCTGGTGGAAGGACGAGTACACCGTCGGTCGCGACACGCAGATCAACGGCAAGGTGAGCCCCGGCAATCAGTCCGGCGGGCTCGCCAACATCCTGGAGAAGTCGCTGGGCTCGTCCATGAAGGGCGGCACGGGGCCGCTCATGGAGGTGTACCGCTACGCGGAACCCGTCACGCAGAAGGGACTGGTTTTCATGGATACGCCGGGGTTCGATCCCTGTTCCGCGACGGGGCAGATTGCCGGCGGCGCGAACGTGATCCTCTTCACCACTGGCCGCGGTTCCATGTTCGGCGCGAAGCCGGTGCCCTCGATCAAGCTCGCGACCAACACGCCCATGTACCGCAGGCTGGAGGAGGACATGGACATCAACTGCGGCAAGGTGCTGGACGGCACGACCACCATCCAGGCCATGGGCCGCGAGATCTTCGAACACATCCTGCGCGTCTGCTCCGGCGAGCGGAGCAAGAGCGAATTGCTCGGGCTCGGCGACCACGAGTTCGTGCCGTGGAACAT
>CAZEDA010000771.1:0-1532 GCA_964510915.1 uncultured Rhodocyclaceae bacterium
GGCTGGCCGTCGAAGCGCACCGCTCCGCGCGACGGTGCATACAGGCCGACCGCGAGCCGACCGACCGTCGACTTGCCGCACCCCGACTCGCCGACGAGCGCGAGCGTGCGACCACGCGCCACCCGAAACGACGCGTCGTCCACCGCCACCAGCCGCTGCTTCGGCAACCGCGACAGCACGCGCTCCAGCCAGGGCTGCGAGACATCGAAGTCTCTCCCAACGCCCGCGAATTCAAGCAGCGGAACGTCAGCCACGGGACGAGTCTCCGTGCAGCCAGCAGGCGACTTCGCGCCCATCCACCGTCACAGGCCGGGGCACTTCGCGATCGCAGCGCGAGAGACGCTGCGTGCAGCGCGGATGGAAGGCACAGCCCGGCGGAATGGCATCGAGCCGCGGCATGGCGCCGTCGATCTGCGCTAGACGGGACCGCAGTGCCCCCAGCTTCGGGATGGCGCCCATGAGGCCTGTCGTGTACGGATGCAGTGGCGAGTGGACGATCTCCCGGACAGGACCAATCTCGGCGATGCGGCCCGCGTAGAGCACTGCGACGCGATCCGCCGTTTCGGCGATGACGCCCATGTCATGGGTGATGAGCAGCACGGCGGTACCTCGCGTGCGCGCCAGGCGCTTCAGCAGTTCGATGATCTGCGCCTGCGTCGAAACATCCAGGGCCGTCGTCGGCTCGTCCGCGATCACCAGTCTCGGCTCGGCACACAGCGCCAGGGCGATCACGACCCGCTGCCGCATGCCACCCGAGAGCTGATGCGGATACTGGTCGAGCCGCTTCTCCGGCGCGGGAATGCCCACCTCGCCCAGCAGCTTGAGCGCACGATCCCTTGCCGCCTGCGCGCCGATGGCATCGTGCGTCAGGATCGTCTCCACCAGCTGCTGGCCGATCGTGAAGAGCGGGTCGAGGGCGGTGAGCGGATCCTGGAAGATCGCGCCGATGCGCTTGCCGCGCAGGCGCCGCATTGCCTCGGGTGAGAGGTTGTCGATGCGCTGGCCTTCCAGCAGGATCTCGCCTGCGGTGATGCGTGCCGGCGGTTCGAGCAGACCGAGGATCGCCGTGCCGGTGACCGACTTGCCGGCGCCGGACTCTCCCACCATGCCGAGAATCTCCCCTTCACCTATCTGCAGCGAGATGTCGTCCACCGCCACGAGCGGACCGCGGCGCGTCTCGAATGCCACGCGCAGCTGCCGCACCTCGAGCAGAGCACTCATCGCAGCCGGGGATTGAGAGCGTCTCGCAGCCAGTCACCGAGCAGGTTGACCGACAGCGCGAGCGCGACCAGGGCGAGACCCGGGAACACGGTGATCCACCACTCGCCCGAGAACAGGAAATCGTTGCCCACGCGGATGAGCGTACCCAGCGAAGGCGTAGTGACCGGCATGCCCACCCCGAGGAACGACAGCGTGGCCTCGGTGATGATCGCCGTCGCAAGATGGATCGTGGCGATGACCAGCACCGGCCCGAGCACGTTCGGCAGCAGGTGATGGAACATGATCGCCACCGGGTGCCGGCCGATCACGCG
>CAZEDA010000772.1:0-1527 GCA_964510915.1 uncultured Rhodocyclaceae bacterium
GTCCGGTGCGCGCGGCGCCCGAGAAGCCGGCCCTGACGCTGGCCGTTGGCGGCAAGCCGACGCTGTACTACCTGCCGCTCACGCTGGCAGAGCGCCTCGGCTACTTCCGCGACGAAGGCCTCGAGGTGGAGATCGTCGACTTCCCCGGGGGCGCCAAGGCGCTGCAGGCGCTCGTGGGCGGCAGCGCCGACGTCGTCTCCGGCGCGTATGAGCACACTATCGCCATGCAGACCCTTGCCCAGAAGGTCCAGGCCTTCGTCCTGCAGGGGACGAATCCCGGGCTGGAACTCGGCATCGTCAAGGCGCGCGCGGAGTCGTACTCGTGGCCGAAGGACCTCAAGGGCATGCGCGTGGGCGTCTCCGCCCCGGGCTCCAGCACGCACATGTTCGTGAATCATCTGCTCGCCTCCGTCGGGCTCACCCCGGACGACGTGTCGATCATCGGCGTAGGCACCGGGGCCGGTGCCGTTGCGGCGGTCCGCGGCGGTCGCATCGACGCACTGTCGTCCGTCGAGCCCGTGATGAGTCTGCTCGTGAAGAGCGGGGACCTGAAGATCGTCCACGAGACCATCTCCGACAAGGGAACGAAGGCCATCTTCGGCGGCACGCTGCCCGCGGCCTGTCTGTATGCGAAGGTGGATTTCGTGAAGAAGCACCCGGAGACCGTGCAGGCTCTCACCAACGCGATGGTGCGCGCGTTGCACTGGCTGCATAACGCCACGACCGAGGACGTGCTGAAGGCGGTGCCGCCCGAGTACCTTCTCGGCGATCGCGCGCTCTACACCGCTGCTTTCGAGAAGGTCCGCGGCGCGTATTCGCCGGACGGTCTCTTCACGAAGAAAGGTGTCGATGCCGCCTATCAGGTTCTCCTGCAGCACAACGCGGCGGTACGACGGGCCCCTGTGCTCTGGCTGAATCAGACGTACACCAACGCTTTCGTGGAACGCGCCGGGGCTGGGCGATCGTGAGTGCGCTGCAGCTCGATGCCATCACGTGCCGCTTCGCCGCTCGCGGCGGCATGCACGTCGCTGTCGAGAATGCGAGCGTGGTCGTGGGTGAGGGCGAGTTCGTCTCCCTGGTCGGGCCCACCGGCTGCGGCAAGTCCACGCTGCTCAACGCGGCGGCGGGGCTGCGCCGACCGGATGCCGGTACCGTGCGAGTGTTCGGCCAGCCGCTCACGGGTCGCAATGAGCATGCGGGCTATCTGTTTCAGGGCGAAGCGTTGCTCCCCTGGCGCAATGCGCGCGACAACGTGGCGTTCGGCCTGGATCTGAGGAGCACGGCGCCCGACGCGGCAAGGGCGAAGGCGGACGACTGGCTGAAGCGGGTCGGGCTTGCCGGACATGGCGACAAGTATCCGCACGAGTTGTCCGGCGGCATGCGAAAGCGCGTCGCACTCGCGCAGACGCTGATCGTCGGGCCGAAGATCCTGCTCATGGACGAACCCTTCTCGGCGCTGGACGTGCAGACCCGGGCGCTGATGGAGAACGAACTGCTCGCCCTGTGGCAGCAGGACCGCAAGTCGGT
>CAZEDA010000773.1:0-1525 GCA_964510915.1 uncultured Rhodocyclaceae bacterium
GGCTGGCTGGAAGCCCTGCTGCGCCGCAGCCTGAACGCCCGGGAGTCCGAAACCGCCGTCCGGCTCCGCCACGTCTTCGACATTTTCAGCGCTTCCCTCGAGCACGTCGGTTTCGTTCCGGCGGCCACGGCCACCGTGACCGAACTGGCCACCATGCTGGAGTGCGACCGTGTCGCGCTCGCCGTCATCAAGGGCAAGCGCGCCCGCGTCAAGGCGCTGTCCCACACCGTCAATTTCGAGAAGAACGCCGAACTCACCCGGGCCATCGAAGCTGCCATGGAGGAGTCCGTCGACCAGCGGACCACGCTCACCTGGCCGCCGCAGTCGGAAGGAGACGGCCACATCCGCAAGGCGCACGAAGCGCTGGCGCAGTCGCAGGGCGCGGCCGGCATCCTGACCGTTCCCCTGAGTCGCATGGGCGAGACGGTCGGTGCCATCGCGCTGGAACGCACGCGCCCCTTCGAGGCCGACTCGGTCGAACTGGTGGAAGGTCTCGCCGCCCTGCTGGGGCCGCTCACTGCGGTGCAGCAAGCGGCGGAACGGGGACCTGTCGGGCGCCTGTGGGATTCCGCCAAGGACATCTGGTTCCGCTTCTTCGGGCCGGGCCATGCCATCTGGAAGCTCGTCGGCGCGCTCGTCGTCCTGACGGTCCTGTTCTTCTCCTTCGCGTCCGCCAACTATCGCGTCGCCGCCAACACCAAGATCGAGGGGGCGATCCAGCGCGCGATGGCAGCGCCGTTCGAAGGCTACATCCGCGAGGCGTTCGTCCGGCCGGGCGATATCGTCGAAGAGGGCAAGGTCCTCGCCCGTCTGGATGACCGGGACCTCCAGCTCGAGCGTCTCAAGGTGTCGAGCCGCAAGGAACAGCTGGTGAAGCAGTACCGCGAAGCGTTCGCCAATCACGACCGGGCGCAGATCCGCGTGATCGGCTCGCAGATCGACCAGGCCGAAGCCGAACTGCAGGTGGTCCAGGAGAAGCTGATCCGCACCGAGATCCGCGCGCCGTTCAAGGGTGTGGTGGTGAGCGGTGATCTCTCGCAGCAGCTCGGCGCGCCGGTGCAGCGGGGCCAGGTGCTGTTCGAGGTGGCACCGCTCGAGGACTACCGCGTCGTGCTGAAGGTGGACGAGCGCGACATCCGCGATCTCACGGTCGGCCAGCAGGGCACGCTGGTGCTCACCTCCATGACGCAGGACCAGCTGCCGATCCACGTGGCGCGCATCACGCCGGTCAGCACGCCGGAAGACGGCAGCAACTACTTCCGCGTCGAGGCCAAGCTCGATCGTGGCGTCGAGCGCCTTCGTCCGGGCATGGAAGGCGTCGGCAAGATCCAGGTCGGGGAGCGCAAGCTCATCTGGATCTGGACCCGCCACCTCACCGGCTGGCTGCGTCTGCAGCTCTGGTGGCTGCTGCCGTGAGCGGCGATCTCCACAGCCCTTCCTGGTACCGGGTCGCCGGGCTCAAGCCCCGGCTGAAGACCCATGCCGAGGTGCACCGCCACCACTATCGCGGGCAGCTCTGGTACGT
>CAZEDA010000774.1:0-1513 GCA_964510915.1 uncultured Rhodocyclaceae bacterium
CCCACTTCGGTGGAGTAGACGAGGCCGCCGGAGGTGTTCTTCTTCATGGTCGTGCCGGACATTCGAATGGACGTACCGGGATTGTCCGCGGGAACGCGGGAAGCGTCACCTGCGCGCAAACGTCACGACAGACACCGCTCCACCTGCGCATCGCCGCGAGGGGCTGACCACGAAGGACGAGCCGCCGGCGACCGCGCAGGTTGTGCCGACCTGCCTTGGGTCGTCGCCGGTCGTCGCATCGCATTTCGCGTAGCCCGGACGAGTGGCCGAAGGCCCGACTCCGGGGAACACCGCAAAAGCGCGTCGGCACGATCAGGAAGCGAGGGTCGCGAGCCGCCAAAGCGAAGTCACCTCGGCCATACGCGCGAAGTGCAGCGGGTCGGCAGCGTCCGAGGCTTTCGGATGCCGTGGTCTGGTATCCATCCGGTCGAGGACTCGCAAGCCCGCCTGCTCGAACGCGGCGAGAAGATCGGCCCGTGTGCGCAAGCCCAGATGCTCTGCCAGATCGGAAAGGATCAGCCAGCCTTCGCCACCGGGGACGAGATGATCCGCCAGGCCACGCAGGAAACCGAGCAGCATGCGGCTGTCCTCGTCGTACACGGCAGATTCGATCGGCGCGCCGGGCCGGGCCGGCAGCCAGGGCGGATTGCAGACGATGACCGACGCCCGCCCTTCGGGGAACAGATCGGCCTCGACCACGTGAACTTGCCCGGCGATGCCGAGGCGCGTGACATTGTCACGTGCGCACGCAAGGGCACGCGGGTCCCGATCGGTAGCCACCACGCGATCGACTCCGCGTCGCGCCAGCACCGCGGCCAGCACACCGGTGCCCGTGCCGATATCGAAGGCCACGAACGAATCCTGTCCCGTGACAGGCAGCGGCGCCGCGGCGACGAGCCCGACATACTCGCCGCGCACCGGCGAGAACACGCCGTAGTGCGCATGAATGCGGTTGTCCGGAGGATCTCCGAGCGCGGGTATCGGGAGGCCCTTCTTGCGCCACTCGTACGCACTGATCACGCCAAGCAGTTCGCGCAGCGCAGCGACCGACGGACCTGCCGCGACGTCTGCCGGACCCCAGGCTTCGGTGCAGGCCGCTCGGGCGTCCGGGGCGCGCCGCAGCGGGATGCCGTAGTCCGCATCGAAAGGCAGCAGCAGCGAGCTCAGCACGCGTGCGCGCTGAGACTGGGCCTGGCGATACTGATGAAAGGCAGCGGCGGGTGAGCGCGCTTCGTTCGAAGTACTGGCCGGCTTCCGTTGCTTGCGCGCAGGCACCTTGTCGACGCGCCGCGCCATCGCCTGCAGCAACTGCGTCGCGTTGTGGAAGTCGCCGCGCCAGAGCAGGGCAGTGCCCTCGCAAGCCAGCCGATAGGCAACGTCAGCCGTCGTGGTGTCGTCGACGAGGACAACGCGGCCGGGCGGCGGCGAGCCGCGCTCCGAACGCCACAAGGCCGAACATGCGCGGTCCGATTCGACCCAGCGGATCACAGGTCGCGTCGGGTCGACGGGATCG
>CAZEDA010000775.1:0-1512 GCA_964510915.1 uncultured Rhodocyclaceae bacterium
CGCGAAACTCCGGCCGATGCGGACCTGATCCCGCATAGCACACCGGGCAGCGCAGATTGCAGTGGTCGGTGATCTCCAGAATCGTCAGACACGCGTGCTGCATGTGATCAGGGCACAGGCCGCAGTCGTACGGGCAGCCGTAGCGCATGGGTGTCGCGAATCGCAGCGGCATCTCGGGGGGCTTCAGATACACCTCCCGCGCCATGCGCCAGTACTCGGCATCGGTCGCGATGAGCACCTTGCGCGAGCCGTGTTCCGGACACCACTTGTGCATCCAGACCTGTCCGTCGCGGATGACGATCTTCGCTTCCGCGCGGCGCAGACACACCTCGCAGAGCGACACCGCGGTGTCGTAGAAGAGATAGGGGCGGACTCGTGGCATGGGTTCAGGCGGCGGAGGGGCGCAGACCCACGAGTCGGCGCAGAGAAAGGAGACACCACGCCGTTCCCGCCACGCAGGCCCACTGGATCGCGGTGAGGCCGGCGTGCAGGTCAGCAACGAACAGGCCGGCGATCGGTTCGCCGTGTGGCGGCTTCAGGAAGTCGAGCCCGAATCGCAGCAGCAGATAACCGGTCACGAACCAGCGGAACCGCGCGCCCTGCACCGCCGTGGCCGGACGCTTCCACGCCCAAAGCGCAAACAGCGCGAGTACGACGGCCTCGTATCCGGCCACCGGATGGCGACCGATGCCGTCACCATAGTCCCAGGCCCAGGGCAGCGACGTCGGCGAACCATAGGTGAGATCCCATGGACCGGACAGCTGGCACCCCACGCGACCGATGGCAACGGCAAGCGCGAACGGCACGACGAAGCGGTCGCCGGTAGACGCCCGCCAGCCGGTCGCCAACTTGGCCACCTCGACCCCGCACCAGCCGCCGAGCAGTCCGCCGACGACCGTCTTCCCGGCGAGCCACGCCGCAACGGGCTGCGCGGCCAGAGCCGACGCGTACTGGAGCACATAGAGGAGCTTGGAGCCAAGCGCTGCGCCGCAGGCGGCACCGGCGATGAGGGAGATGCGGTCGGATGTGCGCATCGACGCCATCGAGGCATCGCGCGTCGCCCAGTACACGCGTGCACCGATGGCGTAAGCCAGCACTTCGAGCACGAGGTGCGGGTAGGGATTCATGCTTCGCCGAACGGCGGACAGTCGTTGCCACGCTCACTGCCGCAGCGGGACGAAAGCAGGCAGACAGGAACGCATGCGCGTCCCCTCGGCTGCCAGCGACTCGCGCAAGACCTTCCACCTGTACCGGCCACGTCCAAGGCGTTCACCCGTTGGGTTGCACGCCCGGATTCTATGCTGCCGAGTGCCTGCGGGTATCGCCGGCGAGGGGGCGCAGACTGAACGCGCCCCCCAATGTCACTCAGGGAAGCTTGTAGTCGAACTCCTGCTTGCAGGAGTAGAGCCCCGGCGCCACGGACTTGCACCGGAACGGACCGGCAGCCTCGATGCCGGTGAACTTGCCGGTCCCGCCCTTCAGGCGATTGACGCCCTCGGACCCGCCGGTCGA
>CAZEDA010000776.1:0-1512 GCA_964510915.1 uncultured Rhodocyclaceae bacterium
TCCATCTCGTCGACGATGGTGAGCATGTACGACGGCGTCACCATGATGATGTCGGGCCGGAAGTCCTGGATGAGCTGCACCTGCTTCTCGGTCTGCCCTCCGGACATGGGGATGACCGTGCAGCCCAGCCGCTCCGCGCCGTAGTGCGCTCCCAGCCCGCCCGTGAAGAGGCCGTAGCCATAGGCGACATGAACGATGTCGCCGGCACGCCCACCCGAAGCGCGGATGGAACGGGCGACGAGATCCGCCCAGTTGTCGATGTCTCGCTGCGTGTAGCCGACGACCGTGGGCTTGCCCGTGGTGCCGCTGGAAGCGTGGATGCGCACCACCTTCTCCCGCGGCACCGCAAACATGCCGAACGGGTAGTTGTCGCGGAGATCCTGCTTGGAGGTGAAGGGAAAGCGCGCGAGATCCTCGTGTGTCTTTAGATCATCGGGATGCGCGCCGTGCGCGTCGAACTTGCGCCGGTAGTGCGGCACGTTGTCGTACGCGTGACGCACGCTCCAGCGCAGGCGTTCGAGCTGCAGGGCGCGCAGTTCGTCCTGACTGGCACGCTCCGCGGGGTCGAGCAATTCGGCAGCGGGTGTCGGATGGGGCATCGGCGGTGCCTCGGTCGCTTACAGGGGAACGGTCTGGCGGTCCTTCAACCGGTAGGAGCGCCCGCGCAGCACGGCGACGAGCACTCCCTCCTGATTGCGGACCTGCACGTCGTAGAGGCCGGTGCGTCCGGCCCGCGAGATTTCCTTGGCCTCGGCGACGAGAACATCGTCGAGGCGGGCCGGCGCGAGGAAGTCCACCGTGATGCCGGCCGCCACCGTGAGTTCGTTGTAGCTGTTGCAGGCAAAGGCGAAGGCGGAATCCGCCAGCGTGGTGATGTAACCGCCGTGGCAGATCTTGAAGCCGTTCAGCATCTCGGGACGCACCCGCATGGACATGCGGGAGGTGCCCGGCCCCATGGCTTCGATCGTCATGCCGAGCCCGAGGGAGGCGGCGTCGTCGGCGAGCATGCCGCGACCGACGTGGTCGGCGATCTGCTGCGGGGTCATCGTGCCGGCATCACTCATGGAAGCGTCCTCCGCTCCAGCGACGGCGCTGCAGGGCCGGCGAGACGCGATAGCGCTCCTCGCCGAAGTGGGCGCGCAGGTTGTCGAGCACCTCGGCCACGCGCTTCGCGGTGAGGCGGTCCGCCCAGGCCAGCGGCCCGATGGGGTAGTTGGTGCCCAGCCGCATGGCGGTGTCGGCATCCGCGGCGCTCGCGATGCCCTGCGTGACGACATCCGCCGCCTCGTTGGCGAGCATGGCCACGATGCGCATCACCACCATGCCGGCGATGTCGTCCACGCGGCTCACGACACAGCCCGCAGCCTGCAGTGCGCCGACGACTCCTTCGTACTCCGGTTCACCGCACTGATCGGCACGTGCCACGGCGACACGCCGGGTTTTCTCGAAGTCGAGCGCGAGGTCGAGCGTCACGAAGTGCGGCGTGCCCTCCTCCGCCGCGCGGCGCGTGGC
>CAZEDA010000777.1:0-1510 GCA_964510915.1 uncultured Rhodocyclaceae bacterium
GCAGAAGCTTGCCGTCGGCACGCACGTCGAAGGTCTGGGAGTCCACCTCGATGCTGGGCAGGGCATCGTTGCGCACCATGTCCTGCTTGCGCAGCTTGCGGACGCTGCGGATCGGCAGCATCGGCTTCTGGACATCGAGCTTGCGCGCGACATCGTTGTCGAGGGCGAGCTGGCTCACGAAGGTGGCGGACAGCGCGTTCTTCGCGCGGCCCAGGGCGCCCCACATGGGCCGCTGCACCATGGGTTCAGCCATGAAGATGCTGCCGTTGCCGTCGCCCATGACCGACCAGGTGACGAACCCGCCCTTGATCACGAGGAAAGGCTTGATGCCGAAACTCGCACGTGGCCAGATCACGAGGTCTGCCATCTTGCCGGGCTCGATGGAACCGACGTAGCCGTCGATGCCGGCGGCGATGGCGGGATTGATGGTGTACTTGGCGACGTAGCGCTTGATGCGCTCGTTGTCAGCCTTCGCGGTGGTCTCGCCGGCGAGTCGACCGATGCGGTCCTTCATGACGCTCGCGAGCTGCCAGCACTTGGCCACATTCTCGGCGAGCCTCCCCATGCCCTGAGTGTCGGTGGCGAACACCGAGATCGCGCCCATGTCGTGCAGCACGTCCTCCGCGGCCATGGTCTGCGGGCGCACGCGGGACTCCGCGAACGCGATGTCTTCCGGAACGCCGAAATCGAGGAAGTGGGCGAGCATCGTCATCGGCAGCCCTTCCGCGAGGCCGGCCGGCGTGAACGGATTGGTCGGGTTCGTGGACGACGGGATCACGTTGGCGTAGCCGTTCACGCGCAGCAGGTCCGGCGCATGCCCGCCGCCGGAACCCTCCGTGTGGTACATGTGGATCGTGCGGTCGCCGATCACGCGCAGCGTGTCTTCGCAGAAGCCGAACTCGTTGATGGTGTCCGTGTGGATGTGCACGGAGAAGTCGTTGGCGTCTGCCGCGCGCAGCGAGCCGTCGATGATCGCGGGCGAGGCGCCGTAGTCCTCGTGGATCTTGACGCCGAGCGCGCCGCCGGCCACGGACTCCTCCACGGCGCCAGGCTCCATGCAGCCGCGGCCGAGGAATCCGAAATTGAGCGGAAACTCGTCGGCACCCTGGATGAGCTTGCCGAGCACGTTGGGGCCGGAACAGCTCACGTCGAAATGCGGGCCCGGCGTCATGCCGATCATCGTGGTGGTCCCGCCGGCGAGCGCGTGCCAGCACTGCTGCGGCGAGATGAAGTGTGCATGGGCTTCGATGGCGCCCGCCGTCACGATCATGCCGTCGGCGTGCACCACGGTCGTGTTGGGCCCGCAGCGCAGGCGCGGATCGACGCCGTCCATGATCTTCGGGTTGCCGGCCTTGCCGATCGCGACGATGCGGCCGTCGCGAATGCCGATGTCGGCCTTCACGATGCCGGCGACGGCGTCGATGATGGTCGCGTTCTGCACGACCATGTCGAGGGCGCCCGAGGCGTAGGTGCCGGTGGGCTCGAAGCCTTCGCCATCGCGCATGACCTT
>CAZEDA010000778.1:0-1508 GCA_964510915.1 uncultured Rhodocyclaceae bacterium
GCAAGTTCAAACCCCTAGAAGCAACGCATATGCCACGGAATCCGGTGCGACTCGCAGGCTCGCACCCCTGCCGGCAGGCCTCTCGGATACCGGAGAACAAACACGGTCACCCTACCGATTTCCGCGGATGAGCCGCTATTCAAGAGACATGGCATGCGTTCCCCACCGGGCAGGCGCCGGAACAGGTCGCACGCAGCCGCACCAGCTTGTTTCTTGCTTTGCAGGTGCCGACAGGGAAGCAAATCGATGTTCCAGAGACAATTGCCCGGGATCAGGGCAAATCCGGAACAACCAGGACCGGGCCGAAGTCCGGCATTGCAGAAAGAATGGCTCACGGTGGTTTCAATGAAGCAGGAGGGCCGGGCAGCATGAAGCCCTCAATTCGTCACACGATCGACTCCCTGAAGGATGAGTCGTCCACTCGTGTGCGCGCGGATACCCCGCCGGCGCAGAAGGATGTTCCCGCGGGCATGCTCGATGACAAGCGGCTGGTCGTCTTCGACGGCAAGCCGTTCGCGGTCACCGAACTTGGCACCCAGTCCCTCGGGCCGGCAGAGTCCCGCAAGGCGCCGGACAAGCATGTCTTCAAGGTTCGTCTGGCGCGCTCGCGCGCGCTCTATGACGCGGGCGCGCTCGTCCAGCGGCGCTACAGCCATCGCGGTTACGATATTCCGTCCCTTCCGGCTGACGAAGACGAGCGGATGACGACGTTCGTCGCCTACAGCCAGGGTCTGGTCGTGGGCACGGTCAGCATTCGTCTCGACACGCCCGAGGTCGAACCCCTCGCGGCGGACTCCCTCTATGGCGAGGAACTGAAGCGCCTCCGGGATGCCGGCGCCCGCATCTGCGAGTTCACCCGACTCGCAGTCGATTCGGAAGCCTCCTCCAAACCGATCCTGGCTTCCCTGTTCCACACGGCCTATCTGTATGCGTACCGGGTTCGCGGTTACAACTGCGCGGTCATCGAGGTCAATCCGCGCCACGTCGTCTTCTATCGGCGGGCACTCAACTTCGAAGTCATCGGCGCGGAGAAGCTGAACCGCCGCGTCAATGCTCCGGCCGTTCTCCTGTGCGTGGAGTTTGCCGCCATCGAGAAAGGTCTTGCGAAGTACGCGGGCCACGCGGAACTCGCCGCGAAGACCCACACGCTGTTCCCCTATGGCTTTCCGGAAGACGAGGCCCAGGGCGTGCTGAGGCGCCTGGAAGCCCTGCAGGAAGCGGAGCTCGTCTAGGAAGTCTTCGGCGCTGGCGACCGAAGGGGCTTCGGAACGCCCGGTCGCCGATCCCTCAGCCAGAACCCCACCCGCACGCCCAGCAGCACGAAAAACACCCCGAGGAACACCAGTGGCTCGGTGAGATCCTTCTTTACCAGCCACAGGAAATGCACGGCGCCCAGAACCGCCACCAGGTAGACGAGACGGTGAAGGGTCAGCCACCGTTTCGCCCCGAGCCACCGGACCATGGCATTGGCGGAGGTCAGGGCCAATGGCGTCATGGCGAGCAGCGCC